>DAWDYI010000023.1:0-34937 GCA_052344885.1 Collinsella aerofaciens | reverse complement strand
CGACCATCTGACGCAGGTTGAAGATCATGCCATCAACAGGCAGCTGCGACATCCTACGCGCCGCTTCGGCAAGGGTCATCTTCTCCCCCGCCCGCTTTTTGATCATCGTGAGCGCAAAGCCGCGTTCTTCGGCGGCATCTGCGATACCGTCAATCATGTCCACGGCACCGCCCGACAAGTGGAACAGCACCACGCCGATGCACCCGTAACGGCCCAACTTGAGCGAACGCGCGGCAAAGTTGGTTCGAAACCCGAGCGCCTCCATTGCGGAATGAACCTTATCGCGTGTCGACTCTCGCACGCTATCGGGCTCGTTGATCACACGCGAAACCGTCTTGAGAGAAACACCCGCAGCAATCGCCACATCGTTCATTGAGACATTTTTCTTGTCCATCGTTGCCACTACTTCTCCAGTCGGTTTTGCATCGCTTGTTTTTTTGCGTTCTAGCATACACTACCTGCCCGACTGACAAATCAGCCGTTTATCGGACAATATCGACCGTTCACCCGTAAATCCTTGTTGCTCTTCCAAAAATGTCTTACGTTGTCATTAACGAAATGACAACGTTGTCATTTCACAATGCCTTCCTTAAGCAGGAAGGTTTCCGGGCAGTCCTGACCATCCATCGACGACCAGTTCCATCCACATGCATCGCGCATCAAGTAGCAAAGGAGCTCTATGGACGCCATCGTAAAGATGCTCGAAAAGCATCAACCGTTCTTCGAGAAGATCTCGAGGAACATCTACCTCCAGGCCATCAAGGACGGATTCCTTGGGTGCATGCCCATTGTCCTCACCTCTTCGATCTTCCTGCTGATTGCCACCCTTCCTGGCGTAGTTGGCATCACGCTGCCCCAGCCGCTCATCGACTGGTGCAACAAGCTGTACAACTTCACCATGGGCGTCATGGGCATCATGGTTGCCGGCACCACCGCCAAGAACTTCACGGCTTCCATGAACCGTCGCATGCCCGCCGGCAAGGTGCTCAACGACGGCTCCACCATGGTGGCCGCTCAGTGCAGCATGCTGCTGCTCGCTGTTACGCAGTTCACCACCAAGTTCGACGGCTCCGAGCTTTCGGTCTTCGATTGCACCAGCATGGGTACGCGCGGTCTGTTCTCGGCCTATATCGCCGCGTTCATTACCGTGTGGGTCTATAAGTTCTGCGTCTCGCGCGATCTGACCATTAAGCTGCCCAAGGAGGTTCCGGGCGCCATCGCTCAGAACTTCCGCGACATCATCCCCTTTGGCGGCGCTGTCATCATCTGCGGCATCATCGATGTTGTCGTGCGCAACCTCATGGGCGTTCCGTTCTCCGAGCTGCTCATCAAGCTGCTCTCCCCGCTCTTCACTGCGGCAGAAACCTATCCTGGCCTTATCCTTATCCAGGCAGCCACCGCGTTCTTCTGGTTCATCGGTGTCCATGGTCCTTCGATTGTCCAGCCGGGCATCGACCCCATCCGTCTTGCCAACCAGGCTGAGAACCTGCAGGTTCTGCTGGCCGGCGGCCACCCCGCCCACTCCCTCACCTTTAACATGTCGCTCGTGGGTGAGTTCGGCGGCACCGGCGCCACGTTCATCGTGCCGCTTCTGCTGATTCTCTTTATGAAGTCCAAGCAGCTCAAAGCCGTCGGTAAGGCCTCGATCGTTCCTGTTGCCTTCGCCGTCAACGAACCGCTGCTCTTTGGCGCGCCGATGATCCTTAACCCCTACATGCTCATCCCCTTTGTTGCCGCCGGCTGCGTCAACGTAAGTGTTGCCAAGTTCTTTATCGACAACGTGGGCATGAACGGCTTCTCCTTCGTGGTGCCTTGGGCTACCCCTGCCCCCATCGGCATCTTCATCACCACGAACTTCCAGCTTATCGCCCTGGTATTTGTCGCGATCATCATCTTGCTGGACGCCATCATCTACCTGCCGTTCTTGAAGGCATACGATAAGCTGCTCTGCGACCAGGAGGCCGAGCGCGCCGCCGAGCTGGGTCTCGAGTCCAATGGTGCCGCTGCCATCGCCGCCGACGCCTCTGCGCCCGCTGTCGAGCAGGCCACCGCTTCCGTCGAGACGACCGCCGCTGCCGCCGAAAGCAAGCCTGTCGCCGATCAGCCCGAGCCCGCCGCCGACGCATCCGCTAAGAAGGATGTCGATGGCCTGAAGGTCCTCGTCCTGTGCGCCGGCGCCGGCACCTCTGCCATGCTCGCCAACGCCATCAAGGAAGGTGCTGCGCAAACCGGAGAGAACATCGCTTCCTCCGCAGGCGCCTATGGCCAGCACACTGCCATCATGGATCAGTACGACGTCATCGTGCTCGCCCCGCAGGTTCGTAGCTACTACAACGACATGAAGGCCGACACCGATCGTCTGGGCATTAAGCTGCTCGCCCCGCGCGGCAAGGAATATATCGACCTTACCCGCGACCCCGCTGGCGCCATCAAGTGGCTCCGCGAGAACCTCGACTAGTTTCCTCCCTCTGTTGGTGCCCGGATCCCCAGTTCGGGCACCTCTCCCTATTCGTATCCCACAGAAAGGATGACTCATGACCAACCCCATGCAGTTCCCCGACGGCTTTGTGTTTGGCGGCGCCACCGCTGCTTACCAGGTTGAGGGCGAGACCCGTACGCACGGCAAGGGCAAAGTGCCCTGGGACGATTTCCTGGCAGCCCAGGGTCGCTTCTCCCCCGATCCCGCAAGCGACTTCTACAACAAGTACCCAGTCGATATCGACCTGTGCCAGCGCTTCGGCATCAACGGTATTCGTGTCTCCATCGCTTGGAGCCGTATCTTCCCCAGTGGCACCGGCGAGATTAACCCCGAGGGCGTCGCTTTCTATCACGAGCTTTTCGCCACCTGCAACAAAGCTGGCGTTATCCCCTATGTCACGCTCGATCACTTCGATACGCCCGAGGCCTTTTACCAGAACGGCGGCGAGGGTTTCCTGACGCGCACGACGATCGACGCCTTTGTCGAGTACGCCAAGTTCTGCTTTGCCGAGTTCACCGAGGTCAAGCACTGGTTCACGTTTAACGAGATTCCCGCAACCGCCGAGGGCAGCTTTATCGTCGGCAACTGGCCGCACGGCGAGAAGTACCGCCTGGACAAGGCCTTCCAGCTCATGCACAACATGATGGTAGCCCACGCCAAGGCTGTCGTCGCCTTCCATGAGGGCGGCTTTGAGGGCGAGATCGGCATTGTCCAGAACCTGGAGCCCAAGTATCCCCTCGATCCCAGCAGCGCCGCCGACTGCGAGGCAGCTCGCATGGCCGACGTCATCAACAACCGCTGGGTACTCGACGCCACCTTCCGCGGCCACTATGCAGCCGACACCATGGAGGCTGCGACCAAGCTGGCCCATATCGCCGGCGGCGAGCTCGACGTCCGCGACGACGACATCGCCGCGCTGACCGCCGCACTCCCCTACAACGATTGCCTGGGCGTCAACACCTACAAGTGCCAGTTCCTGCGTGCCGCCGAGGGCGAAAACGACATCAACCACAATGGCACCGGCGACAAGGGCTCCTCGCGCTGGTTCCTCAAGGGCGTGGGCGAGTCATGCGTGCGCGAAGGCGTACCCACCACCGATTGGGACTGGATCATCTATCCCGAGGGCCTCTACGACCTGCTGCTCCGCATTAAGAACGATTACCCCAACTACAAGAAGATCTACATCACCGAGAACGGCATGGGCTATAAGGACGACTTCGAGGATGGCTTTATCGACGACGCCCCTCGTATCGACTACATGCGTCAGCATCTCGCGTGGATCCTCAAGGCAATCGACGGCGGCGTGAACGTCGACGGTTACTTTGTGTGGTCGTTGCAGGATCAGTTCTCCTGGACCAACGGCTATAACAAGCGCTATGGCCTGTTCTACGTCGACTTTGAGACCCAGAAGCGCTATCCCAAGGCGAGCGCGTACTGGTACAAGAACGTCGCGGAGACCGGCCTGCTCATGGCCTAACTTCAGCCGCGTATCCCCTGTCGGCCGCATGCGAATCCCCCACGGGTTCGCATGCGGCCTTTTTTGTTTTTGGTGAGCCCGAGCAGGCCGTTTATCTCGATCTGTAACATCTAGCAGGGATTTTCAATCCTAACTGTTATAGATTTAGACGAACGGGCGACCAGGGCTGAATGATCTCAATCTGTAACACGTAGCCCGCTTTTAACCGTCTAACTGTTACAGATCGAGACAATAAGATAGTCAAATCCGAACTTTCCAAACAGTTATAAAGCATGGTTTCTAGTTTTCGGTATCACGAACATACTTTCGGTATCATTTAATGATATTATGATATCGAAAGGAGCCGCATGCGCCAGTTCGATTACACCACAGTCCCAGCGGAACTCGAAGCAACTCCAATCACCAACCTCCTCCTCTCGATACGCGAGCATAAAGGCCGTCAGCTTGCTCTGAGTCAAGTCAAACCCGAGCTTCTATCGTCCCTAATGGAGGAGGCTAAGATCCAAAGCACCCGGTCCTCCAACGGACTTGAAGGAATTGTTACCACCCAAAAAAGACTCAAAGCGATCATGGCGTATTCCGCCAAGCCAAGCTCCCGCGCAGAGGAAGAAATCGCTGGATACCGAGATGTGCTGTCGCTTATTCACGAGCAACACGATTCCATTCCCGTAACGCCATCGGTCATTCTGCAGTTGCATCGTGACCTCATGGCGCACACGGCAATCTCGTATGGAGGCCATTGGAAAGATGGCGATAACGAAATCGTCTCCATTGACGATCAAGGTAATCGATTTGTGCGCTTTAGCCCCCCTTCGGCTCTAGCAACCCCGGGACTTATTAAAGAAGCCTGCCAGTCCCTCAACGATGCTTTATCTCGCCAAGTTTGCGATCCCCTCCTTATATCGCTCCGCTTTATCTTCGATTTTGTTAGCATTCATCCCTTCAACGATGGCAATGGCAGGATGAGCCGGCTCCTTACAACGCTGCTGCTCGAAAAGACTGGATACGACGTTGCGCGTTACATCAGCATCGAACGACTTATTGAAGACAACAAAGCGCTTTACTACAACGCCCTCGCTGCAAGCTCCACTGGATGGAATGAAAATCAAAACACCGAAGTACCCTTTATCCGTTTCATGCTCGGAACAACCCTGGCCGCCTACCGACAGCTCGAGCAGCGTACCTTAATTGAATCAAGCACTCGTCCCATGTCGAAGCAAGCGCGCATCGCTGTTCTATTTCAACAGAGACCCGGCGTCATTAAGAAATCCGACATCCGGTCCAGCTGCCCCGATATCAGCGAGGTAACCGTTAAACGAACCCTCGGCCAGCTTGTTAGTTGCAGCGCAATCGAAAAAACAGGAGCGGGTCGTTCGACGGGCTACATACTCAAAGACGTCCATGCTCTAGAACTATTCTTGCAAGCCACAATACCCGATGGCGAGGCCGCAATAACAAAAGAGGCTCCAAAGGATAAGCTCCTTGAACGTGTAAACCACGCCGAGGATGAAAGCAGAGAAGGGCTCTATGAAGACTACGATTCATTCTCAAGGGACATAAAGACGAAATACGGAGTCTAGTCATATCCCAGAATAGCCTCATCCTTATTGCCCAAAGTTATTTACGCGTCATTGTGAAGCGATAGCCCCTGCGCCGGCAGGGGCAGAAGTATCGTCTGCTGCGCTAGCTAGCAAATGACCTGCGTATGCTCCTCGATGGCGGCACGATCTTCAGCGGCGATGCCCGGCTCGCACACCACGGCGTCCAGGCTGTCCAGACGGCAGAAGGTGTAGAAGTCGCGCTTGCCAATCTTGCTGGAATCGGCGATCAGATAGCGCGAGTCGGCCTTGCTAAAGGCGAGCTGCTGGATGCGGCCCTCTTCCATGTTAGACGTAGACACGTCGCCGTCCAAAATGCCGTTTGCGCCTATAAAGGCTGCGTCGATTCCCAGCGCGCGCAAGGTGTCCTCGGCCGTGGGGCCCACAAAGGCGGCAGTGCGGCGACGGTACACGCCGCCCACCAGGCACAGTTCGCAGTCTTCGCGCGCCTCGAGCAGGTTAAACACCGAAAGCGAATTGGTCACAATGCGCAGGCGAAACGCCGGCAGCATCGAGGCCATCTGCTCAACCGTGGTGCCCGTGCCCAAAAAGATGGTCGAGCCTTCCTCGATAAGCTCCACAGAACGGCGCGCAATCTGCAACTTTTCCTCGGCATGTTTCGTGCGCTTCTCGCTGTGCGAATACTCATGGCGCAGCATAGCGTGTGGACGGCTCTGCGCACTGCGGGCTCCGCCGTGCACGCGCTCGATCTCGCCCAGGCTCGCAAGCTCCTCAAGGTCACGGCGGATCGTCATATCCGAGACACCTAACGCATCCGAAATCTCCTTGACCGAGACCGTTCCCTGTTCCTCGAGCAGCTGCCGAACCTTATCCTGTCGCTCCGCTTTAATCACGATGAGTCCTCGCTGTTCCACGCTCACGTCAATTCAAACAATAACGAACAAATTGTATCAGACTCGCGCGCGTCAGAAATGAACGCCCGCACAGCTCCAATCATCACTTTTTTGAGAAAAATACCCCCTTCTTTAGTGGGGTGTAGTGATAATCTCGCCTGTTCGCGCTACAGTTTGTCGGAAATACCTCGATGTTAGGAACCAAATGATCACTTCCGAGCTTTTCGGCACCGCGCCGTGCGGTACCCCCGTTCATCGTTACACCCTCAACGGGCCCGAGATCTGCGTTCGCATTATGGACTATGGCGCCACCGTGTTGGGCATCGACGTGCCCGACATCCCCGGCAACGTGCGCGATGTGGTGCTGGGCTTCGATAGGCTCGAGGATTACTTTGACAACCCCGCCTGCTTTGGCGCGACCATCGGACCTGTGGCCAACCGCACTGCAGGTGCCACGATCACCATCACCGGCACGGACTGGCATATGCCCGCCAACGAGGGCACCAACAACCTGCACAGCGATCTTGAGCGCGGCCTGCACAAGCGCGTGTGGGATGTTGAGCTCGACGAGGTCCACAACGCCGTGCGCATGACCACCTCGCTTGAGGATGGCGAGCTGGGCCTTCCCGGCAACCGCACCTTTACTGCTGTGTTTACCGTGACGCGCACCGGCCACTTCCGTATCGAATACGGCTGCGAGAGCGACCGCGCCACCTACGTGTCCATGACCAACCACACGTACTTTAACCTTGCCGGCCATAACGCCGGCATGGACTGTGAGCACTTCTTTGTTGCTAACGCCGCCCACTACCTGCCCGTTAACGAGCAGAGCATCCCCACCGGCGAAATCGCTCCGGTCGAAGGCACGCCATTCGACTTCCGCGAGCTGCGTCCTGTCGCGCCCGGCATGGAGGCCGACGACCCGCAGATTAAGCAGGCACGCGGCTACGATCACTGCCTGTGCATCGATGGCTATCAGTACGGCCGTAATCTGCGCCGCGCCCTGCACGTCGAGGAGATGTGGACCGGTCGTGAGTTGGATTACTACACCACCGCCCCGGGCGTGCAGCTCTACACCGGCAACTGGCTGGGCGACGAGCACGCCAAGGACGATGCTAACTATGGCTGGGGCGCCGGCTTTGCTCTCGAGGCCGAGATGTACCCCGACACGCCGCACCAGCCGTTGTTCCCGCAGGGCATTGTGGGCCCGGGTCACCCCTACAGCAATGTTATCGAGTACCACTTTATGAGGCACTAAGCCCACAACGCGACATATCACACAGCATCGCCCGCCGGCACCACCGCCGACGGGCGTTTTGCTACCTAGTCATTGGGGACGTTCTTAAATGACTAGTCGTTGGGGACAGTCTTTAACGTTTGGCGAGAAGGGCTGTCCCCACCTGCCGGCACTTGGGGACGTTCCTAAAAGGCCGGCACATAAGGAACGTCCCCAAGTGCCAAGGGTGTCCCGTTTGACTAGTCATTTAAGAACGTCCCCAATGACTAGTTGGATGGGGTCGGGATTGGAGCTGGGGAGGTAGCGAATTTCTAGTTCTATGCCGAGCTTTTGCAGCTCTTTGAGGGAGGCGACATCTGCGCCGTCTACGGCGACTGCGGGCGTTATGGGGTGCTTGCCCTCCCCTGCCTGCATATGGCCAATGCTGATCTTGGTGATCGGCACACCACCCTTAACCAGCGCGAGCGCATCGGCGGGTGAGGCCACCATAATCAGAATCAACTGGCGCGGCGTTGCGGTATGAATGATGTCGACGGTCCTTTGCACCGAGAAAAACCGTGTCCAAACGCCTTCTGGCGCCGCCACCCTCATAGGGGCCCATTGGCGCGAATCCGCTGCAATCTCGTCGTTGACGATCAGGACAAGATTGGAACCAATCGCCTCATTCCACAGTTCAACGTCTTGCCCGTAAATGAAACGGCCGTCGATACGTGTGAGAAGAATCTTGGGTTGAGCCATCGCTGCCCCATTCTGCTTGAGATCCGCAAGAGCAAGACATCACGTCTCCAATATTAGTGCATTTAAAGTGAGAAAAGCCGTCAGAACCCTTGCGCGGATGTGCGATGTCCCGTATCATAGACAGCCGTTGACGCCTCAGTTGCGTCACCACATGGCCGCCAGCGTAGCTCAGTTGGTAGAGCACCGCTCTCGTAAAGCGGGGGTCACCGGTTCGAGCCCGGTCGCTGGCTCCATTGCACAAGATAGCCGCCTTCGGGCGGCTTTTTTCTTGCCGATTTTGAGTGCGCATGCGCCAATGCAAGCACAACGCCGCCGGCAACTCCCCTACTCAACAAAAAAGCCCCGCCAACCGCAATCCCCAAGGGAACCGCGATTAACGGGGCTCAAGCGCGCTCCTCAATGGAATCACGCCAGCGTACGAACAGCTCAGCCGAGCAGTTCGCTACTCCTCCCAGTAAGCATCTGCAAGCAGCTTAAAGCAGATCTTCTTGACCGGCTGCGCGCCATCGCCCGGGAACTCGAGCGTGGGCATATGAGGCTCGCCGGCAACGAACAGGGCGAACTTGTCGTCAGCAAGATCGCCGGCGATCGAGGCGTCGGAATCGACCAGATCGTAGTCGTCCTTCTCGTCAAACTCCTGGACCAGCGTCAAGCTGCCCGTAGCGACCTTAAAGGCCTCTCGACCCTCGACATCGATCTGCAGGTCGTGATAGCGCTGATGCGTCTCATAGTGAGCCTCGGCCTCGGGACGCGTCGTGGGAGCCATGACGTTCGCATAGACCTTGTCGCCCAGAATCGGATGGCTGCCGACCTCGAGCTGCGCCGGATCGTTCTCCTCGAGCCAGTCAATCAGCACATCGAGGCCCTTGAGCATTCCGCGGTATTCCTCGATATCGCCCAATGCACCGTAAATCATCTAAATCCCCTCTCGGATCGTTTCTTTGGCGGCTACTCGATAAACGCGTTACTGACGCTGTTGCCGCCCACATACGTCTCGACCAGGGTAAGGTCGGGATTGAACACGGCAGAGTCGGCGTCGCGCCCCGGCATAATGCTATCGCACTTGTCGTCGACATGAGCTAACAAACGATGCCGGGGCCGTCACCCAAGCTCTTACAGCTCGGTCACGACAACGCCGTTGTAGACCTCGTCCCAACGATCCATGACCAGATGGCCGGTCATGGGATCCATGGCGTTGAGCTTGCCGCAGGTGTTGGCGGTACGCAGCACCGTCTCGTCGTCTGCGCCGGCAGCGATGGCATGCGCGAAGCCTGCGATAGTGGAGTCACCAGAGCCCGTGGCGTTAACGGCAGGGATATCGGGCGTCTTTGCGCGGAACGCACGGCCATTGTGGAAGCCAACGGAGCCGGCAGCACCCATGGACACGACGACCCAGGGGATATCGGAGAAGCGGGCATCAGAGGCGAGCGCGGCGCGGAGCTCGTCCACATCGTCGGTGGTAAAGCTCGTGCCCAGAAGGCCGTTGATCTCGGTCAGGTTAGGCTTGACCAGCTCGGGCTTAATTTCGGACTTAAGGGCGGCCTCGAGCGAAGCACCCGAGGTATCGAGCAGCACCTTGGCGCCGGCGTTCTCGGCAATGCCCGTGATCTTGGCATAGTAGTCTGCCTCGACACCGCGGGGCAGCGAACCCGAAATAGTGACGACATCGGCCTTGCCCGCAAGCTCGGTAAACTTGGCGGTAAAGGCATCGAGCTCCTCGGGGGCAATCGTCGGGCCGCTCTCGAGCAGCTCGGTCTGGTTGCCAGCGTGGAGGATGTTGAGGCAAATACGAGTCTCGCCCTTGATGGGCACAAAGTCGTTGTTAATGCCGTTAGCGTCCATGAGCTCGGCCATATAGGCGCCCATATGGCCACCAAGCAGGCCGGTTGCCACAACGTCGTCGCCCAGCTGGCCCAGGACGCGGGCCACGTTAAGGCCCTTGCCGCCGGCGGTCTTTTCGGGCGTCACGCGGTTGACGTCGTCGATGACGAGCTCATCGAGCTGATAGCGCGTATCGACAGACGGGTTCATCGTAACGGTGAGGATCATTTTTAGCTCCTTATCTCGCAGGCTCCTTATGCCTCGCGATACGAGTCGACAAAACGGAATTACAGGATCTCAATCGTGAACGAGCGAACGACGGTCTCCTTGGGCTTGGCAACAAGGCAGCCGCGCTTATGCTCAAGTACGTCGTCCTCATCGGAACAGGTCGAGAGGCCCCCCCAGGGTTCAACTGCCACAAAATCGCCCTCGGGCTTACTCCGCACAATGAGATACGGGAAGCCCTCAAAGCTCAGGCGGACGCCCTTGTCCTCCCCCTTCTTAGAAAGCGTGACCTGGCGGCTCTCGAGCACGTCAAAGATGGTCTCCGCAAAATCGAAGAGCTCGTGCGACAGGGGCAGCGTCTTTCCCACCATGGGGTTCTTGGAGCGGTTTGCCACGTCAATCAATCCAGTCGAGGGAACGGCGGTGCAGAGCTCCGCAGCCTCGTCTTTCTCAAAGCGCAACTCGTAGTCCGTGTAGGCCTCGCCCTCATCGAGCGGACACCTAAAGCCGGGATGACCGCCGATAAAGAACGGCATGTCCTCGGTGCCCTCGTTGGTCACCTCATAGGAAACGCGCACGGCAGCGTCCTCGAGCGTATAGCGGGCGACAAGCTTAAACGGGTACGGATAATCGCTCAGCAGCGCGGCGTTATCCTCCGAAGCCAGGCACATCGCCAGCTCGTTCTCGCTCTGGCTCAGCAGCTTCCACTCCTGTTTGCGCGCAAACCCATGGCGAGCGAGCTTTACATGATGCCCGGCAAACGTCATGGCGTTGTTATCGCGCAAGCCTCCGCAAATCGGGAAGCAAATCGGTGCCTGGCCGGACCACACGGCGGGATCGCCCTGCCACAGATACTCGCGACCTCCGGCCTCGATCGAGGTAAACGAACCACCAGCCGTGGACACCTTAATAGAAATCGAATCGTTGGAGAGAGCGTATTCCATTGCCCATCCTTTCGAACAACTGCTTTTTGCTCGCAAGTACCCGTCTCGGCCCTAACCAAAGGACAAACCCGCACGTTCATCGATGCGTCCGGTATCCCAGCCATGTAACGGGGTACCATACAGACATTGATGCAATTACAGCTGAAAGGCCTTCTTATGCGAACCATCATCCTTTATGCCTCACACCACCACGGCAATACGAAAAAGCTCGTGGACGCCATCGTCGAGGCGCACCCCGAGATCGATACCCTCGACGTGAAGTCACTCGGTAAAAACGAGTACCCCGACCTGCACGAATACCATCTGATCGGTGTCGCCACGGGCATCTATTACTCCGAGATCGACAAGGACATGGCACGCGTGCTCACTAACGTGCTGCAACCGCAGGACAAGGTGTTTGGCCTTATGACCTACGGTGGCAAAAACAAGTGGTACGGCAAGGATATCGATGGCATCTGCCGCATGAAGCAGGCCATCTTTATGAGTGTCTACGGCTGCCCCGGCTTTGATACGTGGGGGCCGTTCAAACTCACCGGCGGTGTCCAAAAGGGACACCCGACCGCCGAGGAAATTAAGGGCGCCGTCGACTTCTTCGACAAGATCGAAGACGAGTATGGCGACATCATCGTGGAAGAGTACGCCAAGCGCGAGAAGCGTCTAGCCTACGAAAAGGAGCATCCTGCAGGAGGCCTGGTGGCCGGCGTTAAGCGCACGGCAAAGAAGATCGCTAACAAGCTGTAACTGTTAAGGTGCTTTTGAGCGTTTAACCCATACGGCGGGTCCGAGCAGATTCGGGCCCGCCGTCTTTTTCTATCGTTACTCGGTAAAGGCGTTGCCGACGCTCTGGCCGCCAACATACGTCTCGACGAGGGTGAGCTCATGGTCGAACACGACAAAGTCGGCGTCGCGACCCGGCATGATGCTGCCGCACTTATCCTCGATGTGCGCAGAGCGTGCCGGCACCTCGGTTGCCATGCGAATGGCGATATCGGCGCTGGCGATGCCCCAGTCGACGATGTTCTTGACACCCTGGGCAAGCGTGAGCACCGAGCCGGCGATGCTCTTGCCGTCGGCGAGCCAGCACAGGTTGTCCTTCATGATGACGTCCATGCCACCACTGGTGTAGCTGCCCTCGGGCATGCCGCCGCAACCCAGGCAGTCAGTGATAAGCACCGTGTGCTGCCAGCCCTTTGCCTGCAGCAGCGCCTTGATGGCGGCAGGGTTTACGTGCTTGCCGTCACAGATGATCTCGGCGTAGGTCTCGGGCGTGGACATGGCAGCACCCACGACACCGGGCTCACGGTGATGCAGCCCGCGCTGGCCGTTATAGGTATGCGTAAAGCAGCTGGCACCGGCGTTGATGGCGGCGATGCACTCATCGTAGGTGGCGTCGGAGTGACCGATGCTGGTCACCACACCCTTGGAGTTCAGAGCGGCCGCATAAGCAGCGGCACCGTCGCGCTCGGCCGCCATGGCGCTCTTAACGATGCGACCACCCGCAGCCTCCTGCCACTGATCGAAGACCTCCTCGGAGGGATCGATCAGGTAAGCGGGGTTCTGCGCGCCCACGTGCTTCATGGTAAAGAAGGGGCCCTCCAGGTAGATGCCCTGAATGCGAGCACCGCAGAAGTCGGGGCCGCGACCCTCGTCCGCCTGAGCGATGGCGGCGCAGGCGTCCTTGATCTGCTCGACACCATCGGTGAACGTCGTGGGCAACCAGCTGGTGGTGCCGCGACGGGCGAGCTCGGTCGAGCTGATATCGATGCCCTCGGGATCGTTATCGGTAGTTGAGTGGTTGTAGAAGCCATGGATGTGAGTATCGACCATACCCGGTGCGATCCACGATCCCGTGTAGTCCTTAATCTCGCAAGAGGGCTCGTCGGCCTGCCAGGCGCCAAAGACGCCATCCTCGACCATAAGATAGCCGCCCAGTTGCGGGCCTGCCGGCAAGAAGAACTTGTCAGCCTTAATTGCGTACGTGCTCATATGCACTCCTTGCTTCTAAAGCAGTTGACTGTAGTGATGCTTATACCCAGCTCACGTAAAACAAAAAGCGCCCGCCCGCCGTTATGAGCGGACGGGCGCCCTTACAGGGGGACGCGATTAAGCGGTGAAGGGGTGAATCGTCACGCCCTTAACCACGCGGTTGACCGTGCCGGTGGGGCTCGGCGTATCGGGCGTGTTGCCCACGCGCACGGAGTTGAGCAGGCTGATAGCCTGGGCAAACATCACGAACGGCAGAGCAAGGTAGCCCTCGGGAAGTGCCTCGTAGCCCTTAAAGGTGAAGGACTCACCCTCATAGACGGTGGCACCTTCCTGCTGAACGGCGATGGTGTGCTGAGCGATCTCGTCGCCACCGATCTCGTTGAGGATGTCGATGTCGTACTGACGGGTGTAGGCGTCGTTGTTGACGAACACGAAGACGAGCGTCTTATCGTCGACGAAGGACTTAGGTCCGTGACGATAGCCCATGGAGGTGTCGTAGGAAGTAGCGACCAGACCGTGAGCGAGCTCGAGGATCTTGAGCTGGCTCTCCTGGGCAAGGCCACCGAAGGAGCCAGAACCCAAGTAGGTCACGCGGTTGAAGTCGCCAGCCAGGTAATCGGCGATCTCGGGCTCACGGGAGATGACCTCCTCGCCCATCTTGGCAATCGTCTCGACCCACTCGGCCTTCTGCTCATCAGAGGCAGTGTCGAAAATAAGGGTAGAGAGCAGGGTCATGCAGGAATAAGAACCGGTCATGGCGAAGCCCTTGTCGTTGGCGCGCGGAATGAGCAGCGTCAGCGCGTTGGGATCATCGGCAGACTCGACGGCGAGCTTGCCCTCGGGAGCGCAGGTGATGTTGAGGAACTTGACGTTGTGGACGAGCTCCTTGGCAACGGCAACGGCAGCAAGGCTCTCGGGGCTGTTGCCAGAGCGGGCAAAGGAAACCACGAGCGTGGGATCCTCGGCGCGCAGGAAGTCGCGCGGGGCGCTCACGATGTCGGTCGTGGCGATGGGCTTAAAGTCGTAGAGATCAGTGTTGCCGGCGTGACGTAGGTACGGAGCGCAGGTATCGCCCACGTAGTCAGAAGTACCGGCACCAGTGAAGACAACAGACAGACGGCCCTCGCCCATGGCGCGAGCCTCGGCCAGGAAGGCCTCGATGGCCTCCTTGTTCTCGCGGTAGATGTTGAGCGTATCACGCCAAAGCTCGGGCTGCTGAGCAATCTCGGCCGTGGTGATCTGGGCGCCGAGCTCGGTGAGCTCCTCGACACTCTTCTCGAACATTTCTAATACCTCTCTCTAGAAGTAATCCTCTGACGTGCAATTATACACTTCGGTTGGTTATCTGGTAGTAACCAGTTAAATGCAAAGAATCACCATATGGAAACGATGCGGACACTAGTTGCTACGCTGGTGGTAAACCTTGTATTTAAACTGATCGGCACGAGCAACCGAGAGTGTATACTCCACAACCTCGTTTGACTCGTTATACGTAGTTCTGACCAAATCGAGCACAGGCGAGCCCTCGACAATTCCCAAAAGGTGGGCATCGGTGGGACGGGCTATGCTCGCATAGAACTCCTCTTCGGCCACGCGAATCTTTTGCTGAAAGTCCTGCTCAATCACATCGTAAAGCGGCTTACGCTCCAGCAGCGGTCGCTTTAGGGACAGAAATTGACGAACCGGCAGATAGCTGCGCTCGACCATCATGGGCATGTTGTCGGCAGAACGAAGACGCTTGAGCTTAAAAATGCGATCACCGATGCGCAATCCCATATGCTCGGCCAGATTCTTATCGGCCTCCATCTCGCAAAACTCGAGAATCGTGGTCTCAGGTTCTCGACCCATCGCGCGCATCTGCTCGGTAAAGCTATAGGACTGCATGAGATTGGTTGCCTTTGCCGAACGGTCGGTCACAAAGGTACCGCGACCGTGCTGCCGAACCACCAGTCCTAAACGCTCCAGTTCCTGCAGAGCCAGGCGTACTGTAGTGCGCGAGAGACCATAGCGCTCCGAAAGTTCGCGCTCGGAAGGAATCATGTCACCGGCGCGATATTCATGGTCGATCTTTTCGGTCAGAATATCGACCAGCTGATCGTACAGCGGTTGCTTACGCGCTCCGATCGCCATCCTATCCTCCCTTTTGCTCGAATTCGGCTAACTACCTAGGGTGTTTAGCATTATCTGTCTGCCACACCCGAATCAACAAGAAAACAAAAGCCGCGCGCTCTTTCGAGCACGCGGCTTTTAACATACACATGGCTTAAGGGGTCGGGGTGTGAGCCGCGTAGGGACACACCCCTCAAGCTAGAGCCTTACCAGATGCTCGGCCAGAGACCAAGCGGGCCAGCGCCCAGGATGCCAAGGACGAAGAGCAGGAGAATGCCCTTGGTCGGGGTCCAGCTGTGCTTAGCGAACATGTAGTAAAGCAGCAGCGTAAGCATAAGCGGGACGAGCTTGGGGACGATGGTGTTGAGGGTGTCGGCAACAGAGAAGTTGACCGGATCCTCGGTGACGGTGCCGTAGGTAACAGACTCCATGCCGTTGCCCAGATCGGTGACGCCGCACTCGACAGCGTTGCCGTCGGCATCGGAAGCAGTAAGGGCGTTGCCGTCCTTATCGGTCATGGCGATGGTACCGGCCTCAGCGGTCTCGGTATCGATGCCCTCCATACCGGTGAAGTTCTCGGCCTCCTTCTCGGAGACAATCACGGTAGTAGCGGAGAGGCCGCGGGTGGTGCCGTTGGGGATCTGGAGGTTGATCTGGGTGCCACCCATGGTGACGACCAGGCAACCGACGACGAAGACGCCCATGATGGAAGCGGCACGCGTGAAGGCCTGCATGTTGGCGGTCAGAGCGTCAATAGCGCTGGTGCCAAGCTTGTAGGACCAGTTCATGAGCCAGAAGCGCAGAGCGAACTGAACGGCGTTGAAGATCACCAGGAAGATGATCGGCGCAGCGGCGTTGCCGTTGATGGCCATGTTGGAGGTGATGCCGGCCGTGATAGGCACGAGCGTCAGCCAGAACAGGGCGTCACCGATACCACCGAGCGGGCCCATTGCGGCGACGCGGACGGCGCGAATCGTGGGGATGTCAACCTTGTTCTGCTCGAGCGAAAGCACGATGCCCATAACAAAGGTGACGAGGAACGGGTGGGTGTTGAAGAACTCCAGGTTGTGGCTCATGGAAGCCGCGAGGTCGTTCTTGTTGGTGTGGATCTTCTCCAGACCGGGGATGATGGAGTAGAGCCAGCCAGCGGCCTGCATACGCTCGTAGTTGAACGAGGCCTGCAGGAAGCAGGAGCGCCAAGCCATCTTGTTGAGGGTCTTCTGGTCGAGCTGCGGAGCAGGAGTGAGATCCTCGTAGTGCTCCGGGATCACATACTCATTAGATGCCATCTTCGAAGTCACCTCCGTCAGAAACAGCTGCACCCTTCAGCTCGGTCTGCTGCTGGAAGTCCCAGAAAGCGATGCCGAAGCCGATGAGAGCGAGGATGAGCAGAGCAGGGGTTGCCAGCGAATCGTTGGCAACGGTGATGAGCGCGAGGCCAAAGCCCATGAGGAAGAAGCCCCACATATCGCGGTTCATCATAACCTTGAGCAGGACGGCGAAGCCGACGAAGCGCATCATACCGCCTGCAGCGGACAGACCGGTCTGCAGCCAAGTCGGAATAGCAGCGGCGATGGTCTGACCGATGGTGGCGCCAGCGATGAAGAACAGGGTGACGACGACAGCGAAGATCAGGCCGAGCAGAGCCATGGCGAAGTAGTTCAGGCGCTCGATGCCCTTGGTGTCCGCGTTGTGAGCCATGTTATCGGCCGTGGACATAAGCGGGGACATAAGCGTGAAGACCAGGGTAACGCCAAGCTGGCCAAGCAGAGCGAACGGAATGGCGAGGCCAACTGCCGCGTTGGGCTCGAGGCCCGTGGCGATAGCGAGAATGGCTGCCATGATGCCGCCGATGACGGCGTTAGGCGGCTGAGCGCCTCCGATCGGCATGTTGCCGATCGTCATGAGCTGATAAGTACCACCCACGAGAAGACCGGTGTTGAGGTCGCCAAGGATAAGACCGATGACGGCGCCGGTGACGATGGGCTGATAGAGAGACTCGAGGAAGTCAAACTGGTCGATTGCCGCGATGAACGTAACAACGAAGACCAGGGCGACCTGAATGATCGAGAATTCCATCTTGCTCCTCCTTTCAAAATGTATGTACGCACTTTGGATTTCACGTACAAAATGTCAGGGTTTCACTCCTGACAACGTGGATCACGAAGACTACGAGAAGAGCTTGCTCGTGTCCTCAACAGGCGTGCTCGGAACGCGCCTGATCTCCAACTCCACCCCCAATTCCTGCAGCTCTTTAAACGCAGCGACATCCTCGTCGTTAACTGCGACGGAGGTGGCGACTTGGCGCTTTCCTTCCGACATGTGCATGTTGCCGATGTTTACCTTCTTTATAGGCACACCGCCCTTGACGAGCGTAAGCACGTCTTCCGGTGTTTCGGCCACGATGAAAATCTTCTGGCGCGGGCTCGCCTTGCCAATGACGTCGATGGTCTTCTGCAGAGAGAAGAAACGCGTAGCGACGCCGGCGGGAGCGGCCATCTTCATGAGGTTCTGGCGCATGGTGTTGGTCGCCACGTCGTCGTTGGCGACGAGGATGAGGTTGGAGCCCAGAGTGGAGTTCCACTGGGTGGCAACCTGACCATGAACCAGTCGGTTATCGATGCGGGTAAGAAGAATGTTGGGTTCTGCCATGTTGATCAGCTTCCTTTCGTTATTTGCTGACGACAGTTACTTGATCTCTTGAATCGCGTAACGCGAAACGTCTACGACGGCTCCGGATCGGACTTTGATCTGGACCTTTTCGCCTTCGATGCCTTTTACGGTTCCGTAGATACCGCCGGCGAAAAGAACCTCCTGACCCGGCTTGAGCTCGGTGTGCAGCTCCTTGAAGTACTTCTGCTTCTTCTTCATGTTGATCTGAGACCAGATGGTGTAAATCACACCCATGATGACGAGCAGACCCAAAAGAGCGACCGAGGAGCTCAGTACGCTGGCTCCGAAATCGGCCATTAGATGCCGTCCTCGTCGCCGAAGATATCCTCTTCCTCGGCACCAGCGACGGAGGCGACCGTCTGGGCGGTGATGCCTGTCTGGCCAACGGTCACTGCCTGCTCGCTAAGCTCGGCGAGCGTGGCGTTGCCGCGAAGGAACAGAAGCTCAATAACCATGGGAAGGTTGGTGCCGGTCAGGATCTCGACGTTGTCGACATCCTGGGCAATCATCATCGACTGATTGAAGGGGGTACCACCGAGCAGGTCGGTAAAGACGAGCACGCCATCGCACTCCTCGCGCATGGCGGTGATGGCGGCGCGGAGATCCTCACCGTAGGAGGCAGCCTGGTCGCCCTCAAAAGGAACGACGGTAAAAGCGGGCTGGTCGCCAGCGACCATAGCGATAGCGCTTGCAAGGCCGGGGGCGAACTGTCCATGACCGGTAAGAATAAAGCCAACCATTCAAATTTCCCTTCCGAAGGTGTGTACGATCTGAGTTCGATGGTTTTCGGAAGCCAGCGGGCGGGTGCCCTTAAAGCTTCTTGGAAAGCGTTCTTTGAAGACCAGTGGTCTCTCAACTGGTAGTAACCACGTGACGTGTTGTTGTCACTATATCACCACAGAAGAGGTCGCTTTCGTTGATTCATACAGTAAAACGTTTTTGCACCGCTCACGGCAAAAAATCGACCGTTTACCGCTCGTTAACACTTCTACCTGCGGTTTTGAAACCGTTTCGAAATGCTTTGGCAAAAGATCGGATCTTTTCCCGTGTCTAAACAACGCAGGGCGGCAAAAAATAGCGTGTAGAAAAATTGCAGGTCATTGTGAAGATATGTGAATTGGTCTTTTTGACTTAATACCAGTTAGAACCAGTTTTGAGATTATCGGTGAACGGTAGTTTTCGACCGTTCACCGGTTACTTGCAATCGTTTGCAGTTGTTTTCCTAGATGAATTAGGGGAACCCGATGGAGCGCTTGTGCGGGCGCGAGGCCTACCCCAGTGGTTTCGGTAACAAAAAGCCCGCTAGAACGTTGTCCGTTCTAGCGGGCTCAATCAGGTAGATCGGTTAGCGCGCAGTAGTGCAGGCAAACCTTACGCAAACAGGCCGTAGATGCTGATGTTGGCCTTGGCGTAGAGGCCGTTAGCATACTCGGTCCACTTGGAGCTGGCGCTCGAAGCCTGCGAAGAGTACTGCTGGTAGGCGGTGTAATAGGCGGTCATGGCCTGCTTGTAGGTGGCGCTATCGGCCGTAAAGGCATCGTCAGCGAAGGCCTTGGCATAGGTGCTGTCGGCATCCTTCCAAGCGCCCTTCTCGCTATCCCACTCGTCACCGGCAAGGTTGATGATGTAGTCGGCGTAATCCTTGCTCGCGGTCTCCTCGTTGCCATCAGCAGGCTCGGTCGGAGCGGTCGGCATGCTTGCGGAGCTGTCGCCGACCTTCTTCTTGTAGAGCTTCTGCAGCGTCGCGGACTGACGGACGATCTGCTTGGCCTGGTCCTTGGACACGCCGTACTGCGTGGCCATGGTCTTGTAGTCGGAGGTGCCGATGGAATCCTCGGCATACTTCTTCATTTCCTTGGAAGAAACGGTAATGCCCTCGTCCTCGGCAGCATCGAGCAGAATCTTGTTGCGCACGTAGGACAGGATGACGTCGGCAGAGGGAGCGGTGTAGTTGCCATCGCCATCCTTGACGGTGTCGAGGCTGTACTGGCTCTCAATGGCCTCGCGCGCGGTGATGTCGCTCTTCTTGCCGTTGTAGCTGTAGCTTGCCACGGTCGAATCGAGCTGGTCCTCGGTGAGGGTCGCCGAGCCGACGCCCTTGCCGCCAAAACCACCGTTGCCGATAAAGAAGCCAATCACGGCAGCAATCACGATAGCGACCACAAAGGCGACAATCATCGTCTTCTTGTGCTTGGATGCATGGTCGTCCGCGTCGGAGTCGTCGTCCTCGTCCTGCTCCTCGGGCATGAGGTTCTCGTCGGCGGCGTCCGCGGCGATCTTTGCCTCCAGGCGAGCGTCCTCCTCCTCGGCCGTCGTACCGGCAGCAATGTGCTCGGCAGACGTACCGGCGACCAGATCGATCTTCTCCTCCTCATCACCGTCGGGGCCTTCGCCGCGCTCGATAATCTGGATGCCGTCGATCTCGTCCTTCTCGTCCTTCTTTTGAATCAGACCCATATCAGTTACTCCTTGTTAGGAAACATAGTCCGCAATAGAATACGCCCGACAGAGCGCCGGGCGTATTGATTCTCAGGTTATACGCAAACACTTAAGTACTATTTAGGCGTTTGCAGTCTGCATGCCTTAGGCCAGGTGCGCGATAACGGCATCGGCAAAGGCCTGCGTGCCCACAGCGCCCTCAACGGAGCCGGTCTGGGCACGACGAACGTCGCCGGTAACCTGCTCACCCTCGTCGAGCGTGGCAGAAACGGCGGCGCGAATGCGATTGGCCGCGTCGTTCTCGCCCAGGTGATCGAGCATCATCGCAGCAGAGAGGATCTCGGCCGTGGGGTTGGCGATATCCTGGCCAGCGATATCGGGCGCGGAGCCGTGCGTCGCCTCGAAGATGGCGCAGTCGGCACCGATGTTGGAACCCGGAGCCATACCCAGTCCACCTACCAGACCGGCGCACAGGTCGCTCACGATGTCACCGTACAGGTTGGGCAGCACCAGGACATCGAAGTCGTTGGGGTTCTGGACCAGGCCCATGCAGGTGGCATCGACAATCTTATCGTTGAACTCGATATCGGGATAGTTGGCGGCCACCTCGCGCGCAACGCGCAGGAACAGGCCATCGGTCGCCTTCATGATGTTGGCCTTATGCACGGCCGTCACCTTTTTGCGGCCGCAGCGGCGGGCATACTCAAAGGCATACTCCACAATGCGGCGGCTCTTGGCGATGGAGATGGGCTTTATCGAGATGGCGGAATCCGCGGCGAAGGTCTTCTGGCCCGAGCGCTCGACGAGCTGCGAGAGCTCCTCGACCTCGGCAGCGCCCTCATCGAACTCGATGCCGGCATAGAGGTCCTCGGTGTTCTCGCGCACGATAACCAGGTCGACGTCGCGGAAGCGCGAGCCGTCGCCCGGCTGCGACAGGCAGGGGCGCACGCAGGCGTACAGGTCAAAATGCTTGCGCAGGGCGACGTTAACGCTGCGGAAACCCGTGCCGACCGGCGTGGTGATGGGGCCCTTGATAGCAACCTTGGTCTCGGCGACCGCATCGAGCACATGTTGGGGCAGCGGCGTGCCAAACTCGTCCATGACGCCGGCACCGGCCTCCTGGACGTTCCAGTTGATCTGGACACCAGTGGCCTCGACCACGCGGCGCATAGCCTGCGTAATCTCGGGACCGATACCGTCACCAGGAATCAGGACTACATCGTGCGCCATAATCTGTTACTCCTCGTCTTCGGCGTCGTCAGATTTTTTTACGCTAGCACGCTTCTTCTTTTTGGAGAGATCCAGGCCAAAACGTTTAACAAGCATTTCGCAAATCTCGCTCGAACGGGCCTTGAGATAGCTACCCTTGCCGTTCTCGGCATCGAACTTAAGGCGCAGCGCGAGCTTCTCGGCGACCTCGGCGTCAATCTCGCCCCGGCCAAACTCGTACAGGCAACCGAGCATGTCGCGATACTCAAGGTCGCCGTGGTAGCACTGGATGGCCTCGTCCAGGATGGGCCAAGCCTCGCGCGAACGCTCGACGCTCGTGGCGCCCCACACGCACAGCAGGCGGAAGGCGGCATAGCGCAGCGTGGACGAAATCTCATCGAACAGCGCGGTCTCGGCGCCCTCAAAGGCATCGCCCAGCTGCTCGGGGCAGGTGGTGGCGAGCGCCGCCAGGGCATCGAGGGCCTCCCAGCGGGTCTGAGCCTCGGGGCGGTCGAGCGCCTCGATCAGCGCGGGCACGCAGGGCACGACGCGCTGCGGATCGCGCTCGGCAAGCAGGTGCAGCACGCGGGCGGCAAACTGACGGATGCGGCGCGTGGGGCAGCCGAGCTCCTGGACCAGGCGGTCGACGGCGTTCTCGTTCTCCTCTGCCAGCTGGAGCTGTGCCAGCTCCTCGTCGGTGAGCTGTTCGTCTTTGTTTTCTGCCATAGTTACCTCTTTTTACTATTTCTTAGCGTGCTTGTCAGCACCCTTGCTGTCATCGGTGACCGAGATGAGCTGTCGGTCGGCCGCGCCATTGCGACGCGCACGGCGGCGCTCCTCGGCATCGCCCGCGTCGGCGGCGGCGCGGTGAGCCTTGTTAACGTTAAAGACCTCGTCGTGTTTGCGCCACGGACCGACGGACTCGCCAAAGCTCATCTTAAGGCCGGCGATAAAGCCGCCGAGCCAGCCGATCGGCGCAAACTGCACCAGCGGGAACAGCGAGAACACCCAGGTCAGCAGGATGACTGCCGCCGCTCCCGCAAAGTTGGCAATCCAGTAGTCGCGCTTGGTGATGACGCGCTTTTCGCACGCCCACTGGCCGCACAAAAAGCCAATGTAGATCGCGAAGAGAAAGAGCACCAGCGCAAGCACCACGAACGTCCAGCTCATGGGCGCTACTCCCCGTGATGGTGGCCGCAGCAGCACTCGTGGCCATCATCATGGCCGTGGCCGCCGCAGCACTCGTGGTCCTCGCCATGGTGGTGGCCGCAACCGCACTCATGGTCGTCGCCGTGCTCGCCGCAACCGCAGCCGTCCTCGTGAGCACCGTGCTCTTCGGGACGATACTGCGACCAGTCCAGACCGGCGGCGATGGCGTCGGCCTCCTCCTTATAGAGGACCGTGATGGCCTGGGTGCCCAGCTTGGCACCACCGATGGCATCGAGCATGTCGTAGAGCGTAAAGGCCACGTCGGCGCCGGGCAGCGCAAGCTCGCGATCGTCGGCATAGGCGAGCGCCAAGCGCAGGTCCTTGATGAAGTGCTCGACCATAAAGCCGGGCTTGTAGTCGCCGTCGAGCGCCTTGGTAGCCAGGCTCTCCATGGCGCCGGACTTGCCGGTACCGCCCAGGATCATCTGGCGGGTCTTCTCCAGATCAAGGCCGCTCAGCTCGGCAAATGCCATGGCGTCTGCCATGCCGACCATGCAGGCGCCCAGCGACACCTGGTTGGCGAGCTTGGCAGCCTGGCCCTTGCCGGCGCCGTCGAAGCAGCAGATGTTGGCCGCAAAGGTGGCAAGGATGTCGCGGACCGGCGCGATGTCGTTCTCGGTAGCGCCCACGATAGCCGTGAGCGTACCGGCGATAGCGCCCGACTCGCCGCCGGTGACGGGGCAGTCAAACGCCATGCGACCAGAAACCTGGGCGGCCTCGGCAATGTCACGGGCAAGCTCGGGCGAGCTCGTGGTGAGGTCGATCAAGACCGCGCCGGGCTTAGTGCACGCGAGCAGGCCGTCGCCCGCCAGGTAGAGTTCCTCGACCTCGGAGGGATAGCCCACCATGGTAAAGACGACATCGGCGTTCGCCGCGGCATCGGCCGGCGTATCTGCCCAGACGGCGCCGCGCTCGATAAGCGCCGCCGCCTTGGACTTGGTGCGGTTGTTGACCGTGACGGGATAGCCGGCGTCCAGAATGTGGCCGGCGATGGGGGCACCCATGATTCCGGTGCCGATGAATGCGACGGAGAGCTTGTTTGCCATGAAACCTTTCCTTTTGGGTTGGGTGTTGTTACCAGGTTGAATACTCGGTGCCAGCGTTTGGGCTGTGAGTCGAGGGCGATTACGGACGCAGCGCTTGCCTACTGACCGCGCACGCGGCGGGCGATACGGTCGGAAAGCGACGCCTTGTCGGCGCGGTTCTTACCCCAAAACGCGCAGCCCACCATGCCGGGGCCCACGTGCGAGCCGATGGTGGGACCCACGGAGCCGCGAATGATCGTGACGTCGGCGCAACCCTCCTCCTTGCGGATGGCGGCTTCGAGCCAGTCACCATCCTTTTCGGCATCGGCCGTCATGATGGCGATGGGCATGGTGCGATCGGGCACGTAGTTCTCGCGGAACGACTTGAGGATGGACTTGAGCGCCTTCTTGCGGCCGCGGTTGACGCCGATCAGCGACAGCGAGCCGGCCAGGTCGTAGGAGAGCTCGGGCTTGACGTCGAGCTTTGCCGTGAGCTGCGCCGCCGCGGGAGGAATGCGGCCGCCGGCAGCCAGTGCGTCGAAGCTCTCGAGCGTAAAGTAGCCGTGCACGTAGGTCTTTGCCTCGTTTGCCCAATCGACCAGCTGTTTGGCGGTCAGTCCCGCCGAACGCTGGCGCACGGCCTCGAGCGCCAAGAGCGCGCCGGTCGCGCAGGGCAGAGCGTTGTCGACCACGTAGAGCTCAAAGTTGGGATACTCGGCGCGCACGGCGTCCGCCGCCTGGCACGCGGAGTTGTAGCTCGACGACAGCGCCGAGGTAAAGCACAGGTAGACCGTGGGCGTGCCCTCTTTGGCGCACTCGGTAAAGAACTCGATATAGCGACCGAGCGACACGGCGGAGGTAGACACGCGAGCGCCGGCGCGCATGCGGTCGTAGAACTCCTTAGGGCTCATGCTCGACCAGATATCGTCCGTGCGCTCCTCGCCATCGATAATGAAGGGGAAACCCAGGATATCGACATCGAGGTTCGCGGCGACCTCGGGGCTAAAGTCGCAGCAGGTATCGACGACGATGCGGCAACGGTCCGAATGACCGGCGGATGCGGCCTTGTCCATCAAAGCGACTCCTTACGTAAAAAGGCGGCCACCCGCATGGGATGGCCGCCAACCGTTAACTCATGCAAGTTAACGTATTTTACTCGTCAAGTGTTTCGATGCGGGGCTTGATGATGCCATATCCACCATTCTTACGGTGATACACCACATTGATAAGGCCGGTCGTCGCGTTCTCGAACACGTAGAAGTCGTGGCCGAGCAGATCGGTCTGCACCAGCGCCTGCTCCTCAGTCATCGGGGTGACGTCGATAACCTTCTCGCGGACGAGCAGGTCGTCCTCTTCCTCGGGCAGCAGCAGGTCGGCCAGATCCTCGACGCGCTCGACCGGTGCGACATCCGCTGCGCTGGCACCGCCCTGGCGGTTGTCCACGACCTTGGTCTTGAACTTGCGCAGCTGGCGGGTGACCTTATCGGCGGAGAGGTCGATGGCAGCGTACATATCTGCACCGTGCTCGGCAACGCGAATCACCGAACCGCGGGCACGAGCCGTGACCTCGACGATTGCCGGGTTGGGGTTCGAGGGGTTCTTCTCATAACGAAGCACGACGTCGACTGTCATGGGCTCGATGTCGAAAACCTTGAGCGCCTCGCCGATTTTCTCATCCACATGCGCACGCAGAGCATCGGTTACCGTCGTCTTGCGTCCAGAAACCTTGATATCCATACGTGGCTCCAATCTGCCTCGGGGACTTACTGTACTGGCTATGTACCCATTGCCGTGCATTTAATCACGCGATTTCCCAAAGACCCGAATAACGACTGCTTGATACCGCATACCGAAGTCTCGCACTTTTCCGTGGCAAAGTGCGCTATAGGAAGGCGTCGGCAAAGCTAGTTTTTCTCCTGGAAATCAGCTTTTACCTGCCGTTTTTACCAAAATAGAAAAGCCGGGCTCCCCTATTAGGGAGACCCGGCTATGCGTGTTGAAACCGTGAAGAAGCGCCTCGTTCAATGTATGGCAGGCGCCACCCCTACCAATAACTAGCTATTGAGCTTGTTGATGTCATCGTCGGTGATGGTGCCCTCCTGGCTAGACGACGGGCTGTCGCCGTTGTTATCAGAGGCGTCGTCATCGGAGGACTCGGTCTCGTTGGACGTGGAGTCGGATGCCTGCACATTGGCCCCCGAAACGGTCTTGGCGGTAAGGTCATAGGGCATCTGTCCGTACCAGACGCAGTGGACTGCCTCGAGCGTGCCATCGACCGTGATGCCATCGAGGGCATCGCTCGCGGCACGGCACAGCTCATCGTTAGAGCTTAGGCCTGCGACGCCAAGCGTGGAGGGCGCCTCGAGCGTACCGACATAGGAGATCTGGCTCATCAGACGCGCGAGGTAGCCACCAGCCGTGGAATCACAGATCACGTAATCGACCTCGCCCGACTCGAGCGCCTCAAAGCACTCATTGATGTTGGAGAAGGTCTTTTGGTTGGCGGTGATGCTTTGCTTGGCGAGCGCCTCCTGCGAGGCCGAGGAGGTCTGAACGCCCAGGGTAGCGGTGTTAAGCGTTTCGGTGGAAACGCTCAGCGACTCGCCGTCACTGCTCTTGCCGAATACGGCGGGGGCGTCGTACAGACAGGTGCCAAGTGAGCTGATATCGCCGTCCGTAGACCTGGCCTCGCCAATAAAGATGTCGGCCTTTTTATCGCTGAGCGCGGAATCGGCCGAGGACGCATCGACAAAGGCGACTTTGAGACCCATGCGGCATGCAAGGGCACGAGCGGCATCGACCGCATAGCCCGTGAGGTTTCCGTCGGCATCCTGCATGGCTTGCGGGGCATCGGAAGTATCGAGGGCGACCGTCAGGGTTCCCGGCGCGACCAGGGCATCGTCCGATACCGTGGGGGTAACGGTCTCGCGCTCGATCTGGTCGATCGTGGGAGTCGTGAACGTAGACAGCGGGTTGAACGCGCATCCGCTCAGGCCCAAAACGGCGATGACCGCTGCGGTCCCAGCACCTAACCGAGCCGCGTGCATCAAGCTGCCCCTCACCATGTCCACTACCCTACCTTCTGTGTCGTATACGATCCGTGCGTTGCACGGAATATCAGGTTGTTCCCACCAGCTGACCTGGTATTTGACCCCACACTTGCGCACCGGGGTGTTTGCTCGGGAGGCCGCAGCCACCTTCACGACTGGCCCGCTCGCCCGCGAGGCGGTATTGCCCCAAAGAAAGTCGAACGGACGGTGCGGCTTACATCTAGGACGCGCCATGATCGCGCCGCGCGCACGCGGTCGCTTACGTGGATCCCTTTGACCGCGTCTGTCTTGGACTAGGACGGGCATTTCGTCCGTCCGCAACCACAGCCTGGTAGGAACGAAGCGCATTATAGCTAAGTTCAAGCTAAAGTTTAAGGTTAGGGGCGTTATTCGCATCGCGAGTACAGATTTCGCAGGTCAGGACGGACCGCACGTACTCTGATTGAGCCCGTCGCTCCCCTATGGAAAGCCCCAACACACCCGTCTTAGGGCGCCGTGGCCAAAAAATAGCAAATATGAGTACTGTTACCAATTTAGTAGCAGGAGTTTTTGGCTCTGCAAGCTGTTTTCACGCTCTATAACGTCAGATTGATGCCAGGATATTCCACATTTGTTTAATAACTTTCTAATTTACCCCCTCTTCCAGTCCCAAAATCCCTGATTTTGCTGTTACTGAATTTGTAGCAGTACTCATATTTGCTATATTTTGGCCAGAGCATATATCCAACCCTCTGTTTCAGAGCATTGTTAGGCGGGTTTAAGCCCAAAACACGCCCGCAGCGTGTTAAGCAGCGCCTCTTGCTTTTTCCTGCGGGCATCGACACGATTCCGGTACCGCTTTCGCATACGCTGGTGCATGCGCCATGCGAGCGCCTCCATTGCTTCCATGTCGCAGAGCATCTCGTTATTGACCGTCGCGACCTCGATTCCCATAGTAATCAAGCCCGTGTTGCGTTTTTCATCATGGATACGTCCCCTCCGGGAGGAATGGCCCAGCTCACCGTTGTATTCCAGGTCAAACTGGGCTGCTTCCTGATACGCATCGCAAACTGCATGCGGCATCCCCGAGATTGCCTGCGCGCGGTCATCGAACTCGATCTTGCAGTCGGTCTTAAAGGGACCGCAGGCAAATCCGCCATAGGAAAACGGAAGCGAAAACAGAGCGAGCATGATGCACTCCATGGGTGAGCGCAGGTTTTCCGACAGATAGGGGCACAGACGCCGCAGCCGTTTGGCCGTGCTTCCTTTGCACGCCGCGAGGTAATCTGCCAGGCGATCGGGTGTCAGCACGGGCTCGACCTCAAAGTAACCGACATCTGGCGGCTGGTCTTTGTCCTTTGCCAATTTGTTTACGACAGGCGATGTGTAGGGAGGTAGATACTGCCCGCGATCGCTCAGCGAAATCTTGGAGCACAGTTCCTGGGCCAGGGCAAACGCCTGGATACAGCCGACTTCGCGCGCAACGGCTACGCAGAGGGCCTCGGGAGACAAGCTGTACACCCCCGGCTCCACCTCCAGAATCGAGCCGGCGGGCAACTCGGAGCATACGGACCAGCTCACGCCAAGAATACGGCGGCGCTGCGCTGCAGATCCTACCAGCAAGCACAAATCCTCTTGCACCTCGCCGCTTGCGGCCCCAATCCGCACCAAATCGGGAAGATAGATGTCCTCGGTCGAGGGCGACGACGTGCGCAGCACACGGCGCTCTTCATCGGGATTAAGATCCTTCCAGCTTATGTAGCCCATCTGCCGGCGCTCGGCGCGCATCATGCGCAGCGCCGAGGCACCCGTCAAAATTACGGAAGCAGCCAGCTGCTCGCTTGCAGGCTTGCCACGCTGCCCGATCTTTATTGCCATCTGAACCACCCCTACCAAACGCGTGCGATAGCGAGGCCATCAACGGCCGCAGCGCCGGCGCGCTTGAGTTCCGCCGAAGCCGCGGCCATCGTCGCACCCGTAGTGATAACGTCGTCGATAAGCAGCAGGCGCTTGCCCTGCACGTCCTCAACGGTCTCATACATGCCTCGGGCGCGTTCACGGCGTTCTTCACGACCGAGTTCACGCTGGTCGCCATGCCCGTACTTGACGAGAGCATCGAGCAGGGGAACACCCGACAGCTCGCAAAATGGACGCGCAATAGCCTCCATATGATCAAAACCACGCCGCCGAAACGCTGCCGCCGTCGCAGGCACAAACACCACCGCATCCGCACCGGACAGCACACCTCCATAGCGATCGGGCGCTACGACCTGGGCATGCAGGGCGGTGTCGTAGAGCAGCTCCGCCAGATACGGAGCCAGACGTCGCTCGCCCGCATCCTTGTACGCTTTAATGATACGCGGCAGCGGATGCGCATAGACGGCGCACGCCAGGCAGCGGTCGAGCGCCTCCGCCATTGCCGAAGACGTGCCCTCGACCGAACACTCAGTGCACAGCAAATCCCCAAACGGGGCGCCACATCGGGTGCAGCTATGACGTGGGTCGATGAGCGTGAGCGCGGCCAGGCAGTCTTGGCAAATAAGCGCACCGGCGCGCTCGCAGCCGGTACATCGTGTTGGCGACAATGCCTCGAGCGCCTCGTACGTCGCGCGCTCGGCAAACGGTAGCAATTCGTCCGCAAACGGTAGGGCACCGGCACTCTGCAGACGGCTCAATATGTTCAGATGGCTCTTCAAGACACAACCCTCCCTACGCTCGATCGCAGGGAGGGTTGTTGATTCGGCGCTATGATACCCCGATGCGCTCGGGGCAAGGCAGGTTAAATCCGCTCGCGGGCGTTATTCGCCGGCGGGCGGTTGTGGTGCGGACGAAGACGGGGTCGAGCCCTCGCCACCATCCTGGCGCGGCTTGCGGGAACGACGACGGCGACGGCGCTTTTGACCCTGGTCGGCCGAGCCCTCGCCACCGCGATTCTCGCGCGGCTCGCGCTCGTCGCGAGCGGCGCCACGCGAAGCCTTGGCAGCCGCTCCCCCGCCATCCCCGGGACGACGGCGCGTGACCTTGACCTCGCCATCCGAGACCTGATCGGCCACGGAGGGCACTGAGGGCTTCTGTTGCGCGCCCGAGGAATGGCGACGGCGCGGACGCGGCGCGCGCTCCTCCTCGCCACGTGACTTGCCGCTCTTGTCGACAGGCGCATCGGAGGCCGAGGCGCCCTTGGAAGCGGCACCGGCCTCGCGAGCAGCTGCGGCGCGGAAGGCGTCCTCGCGCTCCTCGCTCGACAGATGACGGCGGCGGCGACGTGTGGGGTTCATGCCGCCGCCGCGATTCTGCTGCTGGGGCTGCTGAACCTCGCGCTCGCGAGAGGCGTTCTTGCCCGCGGCTGCAACCTCGGTAGCATCGCCCGAGCCCGCGCGCTTGCGACGGCGACGGCCATCGGCCGCCCCCTCGGCCTCGGGTGTCTCGGCCTTACCGCGGCCTTTTCCGCGGCCACGGCCCTCGCCCTGACCCTGACCGGCGCGAGCATCGGATTCAGCATCGCGACGACGGCGCTTGGGCATCGACGTGCCGGCCAGACGGTCGGCACTCGACAGGCCATCGCCCACATCGACGCCGTTTTCGCGATCGAGCTCCATGAGCGCCAGGCGCATCTCGGGCGACTCGATGCGCTCGAGCACGTCGCGCGTCACGCAGTCGGGGCGGCAGTTGCAGCCCTGCTCGGCGGCCTTCTTTTTGCAGCCCTCCGAGCACGTCATATCGGCTAGGTTGACCTTAAAGACTTTGCCGTTCTCCAGGCGCAGCACCAGCTGCTCACGCGGCGTGTCATACTCCTGGATACGCGCCTTGCCAAGCGGCGTATCGATGAGCGTCTTCTTTTTGGGCGCACGGCTCTTAAAGTCCTTGTAGGCCTCGAACTCGTAGCGCAGGCAGCACATCAGACGACCGCACACGCCGCTGATCTTGGAGGAATTGAGCGGCAGGTCTTGCTCTTTTGCCATGCGAATCGAGACGGGCTCAAACTGTCCGCCAAAGCGCGTGCAGCAGAGTTCCTGTCCGCACTGGGCATAGCCGCCCACCAGGCGGGTCTCGTCGCGCACGCCGATCTGGCGCATGTCGACGCGAATGTGCAGCGTCGAGGACAGATCCTTAACGAGCTGGCGAAAATCGACGCGCTCCTCGGCCGCAAAGTAGAACACGGCCTTCTCGCCGCCAAACAGGTACTCGACGCCCACCGGTTTCATCTCGAGGTCGAGCTCCTTGACCAGGCGGCGGAAGTCGACCATGGCCTCGTCGCCCTGGATGGCCAGGTCATCGGCAAGCTGCAGGTCGATGTCGCTCGCCACGCGCAGCACGGGCTTGAGCGGCTGACCGATCTCGTCTTGCGGCACCTCGAAGGGATCGGCCGTGACCAGGCCGATCTCGGTTCCGCGCTCAGTGGAGCAAATGGCATAATCGGCCTCGAGGATATCCAGATCCTGCGGATCGAACCACAGGTCGCGCGAGGCGTAGGTAAACTTAACGGGTACGACTAACGGCATTTCAGTGCCTTCCTGATATCGAACAGCATGACCTCGATGGCCAGCTGGGGAGTAACGTTTCTGGCGATGTTGCGCTCGGCGGTCGCGACTGCCTCGAGCGCCTGGGTGGCACCCGCAACATTGGTCGCGGCGGCAAGCCGACCGATCGTGTCGCGCACGTCTTCGTTCACCACGTCGGCTGCCTCGTCCTGAAGCGTCAGCAGCACGTCGCGCATGAGCGTCCGCGCGCTCGCCAGCGCTTCCATGATACCCGAACGCTCGCGCGCGTTGAGTTCGCGCTTGTTGCGGTCCTCAAGCTGCTTCAATGCTCCACGCGACAGGTAGTCGGCGTTTTGCTCGAGCACCTTTTCCTGTGTGGACTTGACCTCGGCGAGCGGCGCCTTAACGGCGACGATGAGCGACTTGGCGCGACTGAGTACGTCGGCCTCGTCGGCGGCAATGAGCGAGTCGATGGCGCGGACCATCTGGCGGCGAGCATCCTGGCGCTCGGCGCTCTTAAGGAACTCGATGCCGCGTGTGGGGCTTCCCGCCACGGCGACCGCCATGCGGCAACGCGCGAAGTCCTGACCCGTCGCGCGACTCACGGCACGCGCGGCCACGGCGGGCGACACCAGCCGAAACGGCACGCACTGGCAGCGGCTCACGATGGTGGGCAGCATCACGTCCGCCGAGGTGCCCAGCAAGATGAACATAACGCCCTCGGGCGGCTCCTCGAGTGTCTTGAGCAGTGCGTTGGCGGTGTTGGCGCGCAGCTGCTCGGCACGGTCGATGATGTAGACCTTGGCCTTGGCGCGGATGGGCGCCAGCGGCACGTCATCGAGCAGCTCGCGGGTCTGGGCGATGAGGTAGCCCGTGGCGCTCTCGGGCGTGTAATAGTGCACGTCGGGGTGCGTATGGCGGGCGACGCGCACGCAGCTATCGCATGAGCCGCAGCCATCCTGCTCGCACAGGAAGGCCTGAGCGAGCGCCCACGCGGCGTCGAGCTTGCCCGCGCCGGGCGCGCCCAAAAACAGGTAGGCGTGCGATGCGCGGCCGCTGGCGACGGCGTTGGTCAAAAAGTCGCGCACGCGCTCTTGAGTGTCAAGCTTGGCCAGCAGGCTTGCCTGAGCGGGGGCCATGCTACTCAGCCTCCTGGGCAAGCGCGGCGGCGACGGCATCCTGGGGGATGTCGAGACCGTGCGCACGAACCAGCTCGACCGTCTGCGCGAAGACGTCTGCAATCGACGCAGTGGCGTCGATGAGCTTTACGCGATTTGGCTCTTCGGCGGCAATGCTGCAAAATCCCTGGTAGACGCGCTCCTGGAAGGCCATGCCCTTGGCCTCCATGCGGTCGGCCGCGCCGCGGGCAGCCATGCGCAGCGCCGCCTGCTCGGGCGTGATGTGATAGACGAGCGTGAGCGCCGGGTGCGTACCCGCGACGGCCAGGTTGTTGGCGTCGCGCACTATCTGGCGGTCGAGGCCGTCGGCAAACGCCTGGTAGCAGGTCGTGGAATCGTAGAAGCGGTCGCACAGGACAACCTTGCCGGCAGCAAGGGCGGGCGCGATGACCTCGTGCACCAACTGAGCGCGTGCCGCCTCGTAGAGCAACAACTCGCAGGTGTCGCCCATCGCCGTATTGGCGGGGTCGAGCAGCAGAGCACGGATCTTTTCGCTGATGGCGGTACCGCCCGGCTCACGCAGGGTCACAACCTGGTAGCCGGCAAGGTCGAGCGCACGGGCAAGCAGGCGCGCCTGCGTAGATTTACCGGCGCCATCGACACCCTCGAGCGTAATGAAGCTATGTTGAGCGGGCTCAAAAGCCATGGGCGCAGCCCCTTCCTACAAGGCGCGTAAATGCGAGTTATAGCAACCAAGCCATGATACCCCAGTGCTCGGTGCGTCCCCAATGGCTAAAGGCGCCTTTCCAAAGTTGCGGTGAAATAGGGACTGATTGAAGCTCTGAGACCGCCAAACAGTCCCTATTTCACCGCAACTTATGAAGGGGAATTTGGGGTGCTGGGTATAATCGTCATATTGCATTGAAATGTGGCGAAAGGAGTGGCAATGTCTCGGTATTGCGCCTCGTGCGGCAAGCTTCTTGCAGATAATGCCAAGTTCTGCACCTCGTGCGGTGCACCCGTTGAGCAAACAACCGCGAGCGATAGCCAGCCCGCTTTTGAGCAGACCGGTTCCCTCGATACGCCGCAAGCCAAGGCGGACGACCCCCTCGCCTATCGCCCCGACCCCGCCGCAAGCCCTGCGGCCGTCGAGACCACGCAGCGCATACCCGTCGCGAGCGGCTCGCCCCAACAGCAGCCGGCTCCCGCATACGCGCCTGCTTCGCCACAGACCCCCACTCCCAAAAAGAGCGGCACAGGGCCGCTTATCGCCGTTATCGTTGTGCTGGTGGCGATCATCATCGCCCTGGTCGTTTTCTTTGCGATCAAGCCTTTCGACAACGCCGCCACGCAGACGACTGCCGAGGTAGCTAAGCTGCACCATGACGTCGACGACGATGACCTAAAGCCTCTCGGCGATCCCAACAGCCTGTACGACGATGATGACGATGACGACGAGGATGGCGGCGAAGCAACGCTCTCTGAGCAGAACCTCTACCGCCGACTGAGCGAATACTACGACCTGCTCGAAGATCTCGACAGCCAGGTCCGTGGCTGCGCGCAGAACTTCAACGGCAACTATCTGGAAGAGGATCGAACCACCCGTCAAAATCTCGCCGACGTCGCCGAGCGCACGGAGGACACCATCGAGCAGGATTACGACATCGTCGAGGACCTGGAGGTCCCGACGAGCTCCAAGAACTACAGCTCCTGGAAGGACATCATCGCCCTGTACGACGACCTGGATCACCGCATTGACGCAATCTGTGATGCCTGGGAGATCAGCCTGAAATACGCCAAGCCTGCGGACCACAAGAATGAGATCGTGGCGCCGCTGTCGCGCGACAACGTGGCGGGCACCAATGACAATAAGTACCGCCTAGACTTTGAGGAGCGCTATCCCGGCGCCAAGCCTGTCGAGGTGAACTAGCGCTTTGTCGTTCCTGAGCCGGCAGTTAGGGACGTTCCTAAACTGCCGGCAGAAAAGGAACGTCCCTAACTGCCGGACAAAAAACGAGCGAGGATCATGGGACCCTCGCTCGTTTTTGTTTTAGGCAATGTTTCGGCTGCGCCGCTATTTGTCGGCGGCTGTCTTCTTGGTGGTCGACTTCTTGACCGTCGTCTTCTTGGCGGTCGAAGCCTTCTTCGTAGCCGTGGCTTTCTTGGCCGTGGTCTTCTTCGCCGTACTCGCCTTGGTCGCAGTCTTGCGGCCGCGGGCGGGCTTCTTCTCCTTGGTCGGGCAGTCCATGTTGACGCAGATACGCCACGGACCGCGTGCTGTGTTGACCA
>DAWDYI010000022.1:0-35389 GCA_052344885.1 Collinsella aerofaciens | reverse complement strand
GCCGCGCGGCAAGGAGATATATTGCCAGACCGGAGGGGCGCCGTGGGCGGGAATCTGGGCGTACACATTTCCTACACATCTTCTGATCCGACTAACGTTTGCCAGCCGTTACCTACCGCTCGCCGAGCATCTCTTTATATAAGGCAGCCTCATGGTTAAAGCGGATACGTCCCCCTAGCTAAAGCACAGCCAGCATCGAGCAACTCATCACGTTCTTCCACCGAGAACCCCTCGGCGTAGACGCGCACCACTGGTTCGGTCCCGCTAGGACGGACCAGCAGCCACGTGTCATCCTCGAATGACAGACGCAAGCCGTCCATATGACTAACGTTTTGCGGCACCTTGCCACAAATCGACTTGGGGTTTACGCCCGGCAGCAGGGTTCGTAACGTTTCGGCATCTTCGGCCTCAAGGCGCAAATCGCGTCGACCGTAACTCGTCTTACCAAAACTGTCCTCGAGTTGGTCGACCAGAACGCCCAAAGGCGCGTCCGTCTTTGCCATAAGCTCACACAGAATCAGACAGGCGAGGATTCCATCACGCTCGGGCATATGCGCGGCGATGCCGATACCACCGGCTTCTTCGCCGCCCATGAGGACGCCGCCCTTCTTCATCTCCGCCGCTATATATTTGAAACCGACTGGTTTGACGGTCACGCGGCAGCCAAGCGCCTCGGCAATGCGACGCACGAGCGTCGAGCATGAAAGATTGACGACGACGCGCCCCTCCAAATTGCGAAATTGAACCAAGTCGCCCAAAACGAGCGCCATGATCTGATGCGGATGTATATATCTGCCGCGCTCGTCAACCGCGCCGATACGGTCGGCGTCGCCGTCGGTCACCAGGCCAGCGCAAGCTCCGTCCTCGATAACCGTGCGCTCGCAAGTGTCCACCCAAGGCTCAACGGGGTCGGGGCAGATATCTTCTTGATCAGACACCTGCCCGGCGTGAATCTCGTGCACCTCAACGCCAAGCTCGCGCAGCAAGTCGGCTAGATAGCCCTGGGCTGCGCCGCCCATGGGATCGACAACCACGCGCAAGTGCGCGGCGCGGATGGCTTCGGCATCGACAAACGATGCCACCGCCTGCATATAGTCAGGAATGATATCCGCGGTGCGATATTGCCCCTCGATCCCCATTGGCTCGGGAGCCATAGTCTCTTCGAGCTCTTCGATGACATCCTGGTTGGCGGTCGAGCCGTCACCCATGCGAATCTTGAGGCACAGATAACCCTGCGGATGATGGGACCCCGTCACCATGAGCGCGCCGCACGCCTCACCGTCATAAGCCGCCGCCCACGTAAGGGCAGGGGTCGGGACAGGCCGCGAAGCGAGCACGGCGTCTAGCCCGTGCGCTGCTAGCGCGCCCGCCGCAAGCTCAGCGAACTCGCGCGCCAGGGGCCGGGTGTCGAACCCTATATATACCGTTTTGCCCGGATTGGTCTTTTGCCACAACTCGCCGACGGCATCGGCGATACGGGCAACGTTATCGGCAGTGAAGTCCTCATCGACGCGAGCGCGCCAACCGTCAGTTCCAAAATGAATTATCGCGCACACGCGCAGACACCTCACAGTGTTTGGATCATGGTACGCATGGGGTATACCCGCAACATGCACTCGGCAACCTACCGGCACCAGCATTCACCATTTGGGCAAATGCTGCCGAGGACATGCAAGCAATAAAAAAAACCGCCCCGTATGGAGCGGTTTTGCCCTTTATATATCGAGCGCCTCGGCCATCGCGGCCGTAGTGATTGCCGTGGTTCCACAGCAACTGCCCACCATTGCGGCACCGGCATGTCTCCATTCGATGCATGCGCGCGCGAAAGCTTCGGGATTCTCGTGCCATACGGGGCCATCCTGAGTCTGGACCGGGTCGCCCACGTTGGGACGCACCGTGACGGGAGTAGTCGCCGATGCAACCATCCTGGGCACCGCCGCGTTCGCGGCCGCAAGCGAACAGCAATTAACACCAACCGAGTTTGCGCCGTGTTTTTCGGCGTACAAAACGGCTGCCTCGATGTTGAGGCCATCGCCCAACAGGTCGCCTTTATCGTCAACGACAAAACTCACCAGAACAGGCATGCCATCGGCGGCATCTCGGGCGCCGGCAAGCATGGGCTGCAAATTACGGATAGACGTCACCGTCTCGATCAGCAGACCGTCAACACCAGCATTGAGCAAGGCGTGCGCCTGTTCGCGCGCAATGCCTCGGATTTCACGATACTCGGCAGAGTCCTCGGCAAACCACTCAATACCGATCGGGCCCATCGAGCCCAGCAGCAGCTGAGGGTGCGCCTGGCGGGCATCGTCGACAGCCCCGCGATTGACCTCCGCCACGGACGGCGCAATCTGGTCGTGCTTGAGGGCATAGCTCGATGCCTGAAAGGTGTTGGTAATGAGCACCTGCGCGCCGGCGGCGACATACAAGCGATGGATACGAGAAACGGTCTGCGGCTCTGCCAGATTCCAAAACGCCGGTGGAATGTCGGCGGCATCGTACTCACTCAACAGAACACTGCCCATGGGACCCTGCGCCAACAAGGTCTCGCTCGACAAGCGGCGCGTAAGTTCCTCGGCACCAAAGCGGTTGTAATAACTCGTATCCATATATATCCCGCTATTCCTCGACGCTGATTCCCTGCTTTTCGAGATAGGCGAGCCAGCGGTTCATCGTGTCCTCGGAAAGCGCATGCTCCATCATGCAGGCCTCGGAATCGGCTCGCTCAAATTCGACACCGAGCTCCTGAACCAAAAACGTGCGGACGAGGCGATGACGGTACCAGATAGCCGTACCAACCTCGCGGCCGCGATCGGTCAGGACTACCTTGCCGTAGTGCGATTGCTCGACAAGTTCGGATGCCTTGAGCGCCGAAACCGCTTTATTGACCGATGCCTTGGAGACGCCAAGACGCTGCGCGATGTCGACCGATCGCACGCCGTTGGTTTCCCCCTCTTCGCTTTCAATGCGAACCATGCACTCCAAGTAGTCTTCGTTCGCCACCGTCAGATGTAGTTCGCGCGAGCTATTTGTCGTATCCATGATCTTCCGTCCCTTCTGCATTCAATGGCTGATTCTACCCCATCCAAGCGTCGTGGTATGCCGTGGCATACCGTGCTAGAGTTCTTGTTGCACACGACGACCAAGATTGGAGCGGTCTTTATGGAAAACACCACCACGAGCCCCGATGTCCTCGAACGCTTTTTGCGCTACGTCCAGATCAACACGCAGTCCGAGGATGCAAACTGCGACCAGGTACCCTCGAGCGCCGTTCAGTTTGACCTTGCCAACGTGCTGGCTGAAGAGCTGCGCGAGCTTGGTGCGGAAGATGCCCACGTGACCGAGCACGCCTATGTCTGCGCGCATATCCCCGCAAGTGCGGGCGCTGAGGACAAGCCCGCCCTGGGCCTGATCGCCCATCTCGACACCACCGAAGTTGCACCGGGCGCCGGCGTGAAGCCGCACATCGTGCACTACGAAGGCGGCGACCTGGTCTGCGGCACGGTTGACGGTAAACCCGTTGCCATGAGTACCGCCAAGCTTCCCGCCCTGAATGACCTCGCGGGTGAGGACCTGGTCTGCAGCGACGGCACCACGCTGCTGGGCGCAGACGACAAGGCAGGCGTCGCCGAGATCATGTCGCTTGTCGCGCGTATCGCTCAGGACCCTTCTCTGCCCCATCCCGCACTCGGCATTTGCTTCTGCCCTGACGAGGAGATCGGCCACGGAGCCGAGCTGTTGGATATCGATACCTTTGGCTGCAAGTACGCCTACACGGTCGACGGCGGCCCCATCGGCGAACTGGAGTGGGAGTGCTTTAACGCCGCCGAGGCGACCGTCCGCTTTGAGGGCCAGTCCATCCACCCGGGCGACGCTAAGGGCCGTATGGTCAACGCAGGCAATCTGTTCTGCGACTTCAACGCGTTGCTCCCCTACGTGCAGCGACCGGAGTATACGGAAGGCTACGAGGGCTTTTATCACCTTGAGGGTGTATCTGCGACCGTCGATCACGCCACAGCGCGCTATATCGTCCGCGACCATGACGCCGCCAAGTTCCAGCAGAAACTCGACCTTATTGATGCCGCCGCCTCGATGCTCAACCAGCGTCTAGGTGAGGAGCGCGTGACGGTCGAGATTAAGCAGCAGTATCGAAATATGGCCGAGATCGTTCGTGGCTATCCCGAGCTTATTGATGTTGCCAAGGAAGCCTATCTTGCCTGCGGCGTTGAGCCCCAAGTGCTGCCGATTCGTGGCGGCACCGACGGCGCTCAGCTGTCGTTCCGCGGTCTGCCCTGCCCCAACCTTTCCACCGGCGGCTATTGCTACCACGGCGTCAACGAGTTCGTCCCGGTCAGTTCGCTCGTCAAGATGACCGACGTGCTCCAGGAGCTCGTCGCCCGCTTTGCATAAGCCTGGCTGCACAAGTCCAAAAGACGAATCGCCCCGTCCTCAACCAAGAACGGGGCGGTTTTTTTACTGCAACGAGAATAGGTTGACGCACGCCAGCCTCTTGAAGCAAGGAGTGTCCCAAACTGCCGGTACAAAAGGAACGTCCCCAAGTGCCAAGTGCATCAAGAGTGCCCCCTTTGACCAGTCGTTTAAGAACGTCCCCAATGACTACCCATGTGCCAAGTGTTACGCCGATGTTTTGGCACCGACAGCGAAAACCCGCCAGAGCGAGCAAGGTGCCTTGAAACGAGGTGGCATTGATCTTTTGATCATGCCGCCGAAGTTGAAAGGCAGATTGCCGCTCTGGCGGGTTTGCAGCGTCAACTGGTTACGCGGTTTGGTAAAACCGCGTAACTCTAGTAGTTGGCTTCGTAGCCGTTGCCGTCGCCGGTGGGCTCTTCGTAGTAGTCCGAATCGCTTGAATCGCTTGAGTCATCGGAATCGTCAGAGCTGACCGATGAGGTTGCGGTACCGTTTGCGTAATCGTCAGACGTGTTGTTGTTCAGGTCGCCAATCGTAGAGCTGGAACCATCGGAAAGACCCATGGTGTTGGGACCCTTGGGATCCTTGCCGGCATCGACGCGCTCCATCATTTCCTTGAGCTCGTCCTCGTAGACAAAGACGTAGCTCACACCGTCGATCATGGTGCTGTCGTCGGCGTACGAGGGCAGGTTGGCCGAGTAGATACCGTCGACATCCATACCGCGCATGGCATTGACCGTAGCCACGATATCCTGAACGCTCATATCAGTTACGAGCATATCGGACAGCGAATTAACCAGGCCAAAGATCTTCGTGGCATCGAAGTTATTGAGAATCTGGTTGGCAAGGGCGCCAAGCACCTGACGCTGGTGGCGCATGCGCGTGTAATCGCCGTCGGCATAGGTGTAGCGGCAGCGGGCATAGGTAAGGGCGGTGGCACCGTCCATATGCTGCTGGCCAGCGGTAATCTTAATATCCAGGTGCTCGGGGTCGTCAACATCATCGGTTGCGTTAATGTCGATACCGCCAACCGAATCAATCAGCGCCTGCATACCGTCGAAGCTGACCTCGGCATAGTGGGAAATCTGAACACCGCACAGCTCGTTGACCGCCTCGACCATGGCCACGGCGCCGCCAACGGTATGGCAGGCGTTGATCTTCATGGTCTCGCCCTTGTACTCGACCTTGGTGTCGCGCGGAACGGAAATGAGCGTCGCCTGTTTTTGCGTGGGGTCGATGCGTGCCAGGATAATCGAGTCGGCACGATACGTATCCTCGCCCGGACGGCCGTCGGTGCCAAGAAGCAGCACGTAGAACGGATCCTTTGCCTCATCGGTGTCAACCAGAACCCGACGCAGATTGTCGGTAATGACATTAGAATCGCCGAGCTTGCCCATAATGGTGGCAAACCACAGGCCGGCAGCGGTAGTGGCACTCAGCAGCACGCCAAGCACGACAATGAGCGCGACGTGACGAATCGTGTGGCTACGGCGACGTTGACGAGCGCGCTCGGAATAGCGAGCCACGTTATCGCGACTGTAGATCTTGGCCTGCGCACCAGTTGAGGGTCTTCGGGTGGTGGTATCCGCGAGGGGCTTTTTATTAAACATAGGCAACCTGTATTAGTAGATGACGGGATCGGGGACGGTAGCATGCTCGACATGCGCGCCAAGCGCCTGCAGCTTTTCGACAAACCGCTCGTAGCCGCGCTTGATGTGATGGATGGCCGAAACCTCGGTCGTCCCGTCGGCGATCAAGCCCGCTACGACGAGGGCCGCTCCGCCACGCAGATCGGGCGAGGTAACCTGTGCACCCGAGAAGCCCTTGACGCCATGAATCATGGCATGATGGCTCTCGATACGAATGTCGGCACCCATGCGCACCAGCTCAGAGGCAAACATAAAGCGATTCTCGAAGATGTTCTCGGTGATAACGGAGCTACCATCGGCAAGGGCGGAGAGCACCATAATCTGCGCCTGCATGTCCGTCGGGAAGCCGGGGAACGGAAGCGTCTGGATGTCGACCGGCTTGATACGCTCGGCACGGTTTACATGGACGCCATCCTCGACGCGCTCGCAGTCGATACCCATGAGCTCCATCTTCTTGAGCACCATGCCCAAGTGAATGGGGCAAAAACCCGTGACGTCGACACCGCGATTGTCGGCCATCAACGCACCGGCGACGATAAAGGTGCCGGCCTCGATGCGGTCGCCCACTACGCGATGGGTAACGGGATGCAGCTCTTCCACGCCCTCGATGGTCACGACAGGCGTACCGGCGCCGACAATCTTAGCGCCCATCTCGTTGAGCATGTTGGCGAGATCGACGATCTCGGGCTCGCGGGCGGCATTGTCGATAACCGTGGTACCCTTCGCGCGCACGGATGCCATAATGAGGTTCTCGGTCGCACCGACACTGGCGAACTCGAGCGTGACGGTGGTACCGCGCAGACCTTGGGGCGCATTAGCGTTGATGTAACCGTGGGCGGTATCGAACTCAACGCCCAGGGCCTCAAGACCAAGAATGTGCATATCGATCTTGCGAGCACCCAGGTTGCAGCCGCCCGGCATGGCGATCTTGGCGCGATGGAAGCGGCCCAGCAGAGGTCCCATGACGGCGGTGGAAGCACGCATCTTAGCGACGAGCTCGTAGGGGGCCTCCCAAGAATCGACCTGAGAGGTATCAATCTCGAGCGTGTGCTCGTCGAGAACATCGATTGTAGCGCCCATGCCCTTGAGCACCTTGCCCATCACGTGGACATCGGAAATATCGGGCACGTTCTGCAGCGTCGTCTTGCCCGGCGCCAGAAGCGTTGCCGCCATGAGTTTGAGCGCGGAGTTCTTGGCGCCCGAGACGGGCACGGAGCCTCCGATGGCGTGGCCACCCTCAACGCGGATAATATCCAAGGTCTACCCTTTCAAAAAGCATGCCCGGGGTGGCTGGGCCATCCCGGGCATGATGTGTTCGCAAATGGTCGAACGCTAAATCGTTTGACTATTGGGCAAGCTTGAGCTTACACCATGCGATTTCATTATAGAGGTAGGCGCGGCGTGCATCATCCTCCGACAAATTACCCAGCTTCTCTTCAAAACCTTGAATATCAGCTTTAAGCTTGTCGGCATCGACGGTCGCCAAATCGCAAGCGCGCTCGGCGAGAACGGTCACGACATCGTCCGCAACCTGGGCATAGCCGCCGGCCACGGCAAACGTGTGGTCGACAGTGCCCATGGCCTTATCGGAAACGCGAACGTAACCGCGGTCGATCGTGCAGATCTCGCTGGAGTGAGCAGGCAGAACGCCAAACTCGCCATCCGTGGACGGAATCGACACAAACGCAGCGTCGCCCTCATAGGCGCAGCTCACGGGGCACACGATGCGGATACGCATAACCTACTTCTCCCCCATCTTGCGGGCGCGCTCGCGCACGTCCTCAATCGTGGAAGCATAGCGGAAAGCCTGCTCGGGCAGGTCATCGGCCTTGCCGTCGACAATCTCGGCGAAAGAGCGGACGGTATCCTCGACGCGGACGTAGACACCGGGGTTGCCGGTGAACTTCTCGGCGACGTGGAAGGACTGCGAGAGGAACTGCTGAATCTTACGGGCACGGTTGACCGTAAGGCGCTGCTCCTCGGACAGCTCGTCCATACCCAGAATGGCGATGATGTCCTGAAGGTCGGAGTACTCCTGCAGGAGCTCCTGGACCTTGACGGCGACACGGTAGTGCTCCTCGCCGACGATCGAGGGATCGAGAGCGTCGGAGGAAGACGCAAGCGGGTCGATAGCCGGGAACAGGCCGAGCGACGAAATGCTACGCGAAAGAACCGTGGTGGCATCGAGGTGCGTAAACGTCGTGGCAGGCGCCGGGTCGGTCAGGTCGTCTGCGGGGACGTAGACAGCCTGGACGGAGGTAATGGAGCCCGTCTTGGTCGAGGTAATGCGCTCCTGGAGGTCGCCCATCTCGGTTGCCAGCGTGGGCTGGTAACCAACGGCGGACGGCATACGGCCCAGCAGTGCGGAAACCTCGGAACCTGCCTGGGAGAAGCGGAAGATGTTGTCGATGAACAGCAGAACGTCCTGGCCGCGATCGCGGAAGTACTCAGCGGTGGTAAGGCCGGCCAGACCGATGCGCAGACGCGCTCCGGGCGGCTCGTTCATCTGACCATAGACCAAGCAGGTCTTGTCGATAACGCCAGACTCGCTCATCTCGAGGAACAGGTCGGTGCCCTCGCGGGTACGCTCGCCGACGCCGGTGAACACCGAGGTGCCGCCGTGCTCCTGGGCGAGGTTGTTGATGAGCTCCTGGATCAGAACGGTCTTGCCGACGCCGGCGCCGCCGAACAGACCTGTCTTGCCGCCGCGGATGTAGGGCTCGAGCAGGTCGACGGCCTTGATGCCGGTCTCGAAGATCTCGGTCTTGGTGGTGAGCTCGTCGAAACGGGGCGCTGCATGGTGGATGGGGTAGAACTCCTCCACCTCGGGCATGGGCTTGCCGTCGACGGGCTTGCCCATGACGTTCCAAATGCGGCCGAGCGTCTTGGGACCAACGGGCATCTTCATGGGCTCACCGGTATCGGTGGCGATGAGGCCGCGCTGCAGGCCGTCGGTCGAGGACATGGCGACCGTGCGGACGACGCCGCCCGGAAGCTGGCTCTCGACCTCGAGGATCGTGCTCAGATGACCGATCGGGGTCTCGGCCTCGACCGTGAGCGCGTTGTAGATCGGGGGCACCGCGCCGTCAAACTTGACGTCGACGACAGGGCCGATGATTCGCACGATGCGACCATCACCGGCAGTCGTCTTCTTGGTGGCTTCCTCGACCGCAAGCTTTACGGTGTTATTAGCCATTACTGTTCCTCCAATGCTGAGGCTCCGCCGACGATCTCGTTAATCTCGGTCGTGATCGAAGCCTGGCGCACGCGACTATACGTGCGGGTAAGGGTCGAGATGATCGCGGTGGCGTTTTCCGTCGCGGAGTGCATGGCCTTGCGGCGTGCACCCTGCTCGGCAGCCGCCGAATCGATCAGGGCCTGGTAGATGACCGTCAGGATATAAGACGGCACAAGCTTGCCGAGAACATGCTCGGGAGAGGGCACGAACTCGAACGTGGACGAGATGCGCTTAGGGGCGTCGGTCTCGTTCTTACGCGGACCGTGGGCCATAGCGATCATCTCGGGGTCGAGCGGCAACAGATGCTCGACGCGAAGCTCCTGATCCACGCGGTTCTTGGCGTGGTGGTAGACAAGCTCGACACGGTCAAGCTCACCGGCACGATACGCATCGCAGATATGAGAGGAGATCATGCGGGCCTGATTGAAATCGGGCTCAGAGGAGTTGCCCTCAAAGTGCATGACAACGTTTGCGCGGTCACGGAAATACGTGGCCGGCTTACGCCCGCACGCGATGATCTCGCATTCGATGCCGTCGTTCGCCCAAGAAGCGGCGAGCTTTTCGGCCGTGCGCTCCACCGTCGTATTGAAACCGCCGGCAAGGCCGCGGTCCGAGGCAATAACGACAATCAGGCCATGCTTGACGCTCTCATGCTTCTGCAGCATGGGATCGGTGCCCGAACAGGAGGCGTCGCCGGCGACCGTCAACATGACGTCGGTCAGCGCCTCCTTATAGGGCTCGGCCTGCTTGGAGCGATCGAGGGCACGACGAATCTTGGCCGTAGAGACCATCTCCATCGTGCGCGTGATCTGCTTGGTCGTGGTAACCGAGGAGATTCGCTTCTTAATGTCGCGAAGGTTGGCCATGGGGCTTAGTTCTCCTCTGATCCAGAAACATCCGAATGGTGCTTGGCCATGAACTGCTGCTTGAAGTCGCCGATGACGCGCAAGAGCTCAGCCTTGGTGTCATCATCGATCTTCTTGGCGCGAACCTTGTCGAGCAGCGAACCAAAGCCATTGTCCATGTACTCGATGAGCTCGGCACGGAAAGGCAGCACGTCGGCGATCTCCAGGTCATCCAGGAAGCCCTCGTTGCCAGCGAACAGCGTAACGATCTGCTCGCCAACCTCAAACGGCTTGTAACGCGGCTGCTTCAGGAGCTCGGTCATGCGAGCACCGTGGGTCAGCTGCTTCTGAGTAGCCTCGTCGAGGTCGGAGCCGAACTGCGTAAAGCCAGCGAGCTCCTGATAGGAAGCGAGGTCCAGACGGAGGTTGCCGGCGACCTGCTTCATGGCCTTGGTCTGCGCATCGCCACCGACGCGGGACACGGAGATACCCACGTCGACTGCCGGGCGCTGACCCTGGAAGAAGAGCTCGGACTGCAGGTAGATCTGACCATCGGTAATGGAAATGACGTTGGTCGGAATGTAGGCCGAGACGTCGCCGTCCTGGGTCTCGATGATCGGCAGTGCCGTCATGGAGCCGTAACCGTTCTTCTTGGACATCTTGACGGCACGCTCGAGCAGACGAGAGTGCAGGTAGAAGATGTCGCCAGGATAGGCCTCGCGTCCGGGCGGACGATGCAGCGTCAGCGACATCTGACGGTAGGCCACAGCCTGCTTGGACAGGTCATCGTAGATGACGAGCACGTGGCCGCCGGGGTTGGTCTCGCTGGCGGGCTTGCCGTCCTCGCCGTTGTACATAAAGAACTCGCCAATAGCGGCACCGGCCATAGGCGCGATGTACTGCATAGGGGCGGAATCGGCAGCGGTGGCCGAAACGATGATGGTGTAGTCGAGCGCACCGTGCTGAGCGAGGGTCTCGCGGATGTTGGCAACCGTGGAGGCCTTCTGGCCGATGGCGACATAGATGCAGACCATGCCCTTGCCGCGCTGGTTGAGGATAGCGTCGATGGCGATGGCGGTCTTACCGGTCTTACGGTCACCGATGATGAGCTCACGCTGACCGCGGCCAATAGGCACCATGGAGTCGATAGCGAGCAGACCGGTCTGAACCGGCTCGCACACCGGGGTACGATCGATGACGCCGGGAGCCTTGAACTCGATGGGGCGACGGTGCGTAGCGACGATGTCGCCCAGGCCGTCGATGGGCTGGCCGAGCGGATTGACGACGCGGCCGAGCATGGCACGGCTCACGGGGATATCCATAACGCGACCAGTGGTGCGGCACTCGTCGCCTTCCTTGATGGAGTCGACGGCACCGAACAGAACGGCGCCGACCTCGTCACGGTCAAGGTTCTGGGCAAGGCCGAAGACGGTCTCACCGGTATCGGAGCTCTTGAACTCCAGAAGCTCGCCTGCCATGGCGCTCTTGAGGCCGGAGACGCGCGCGATGCCGTCGCCTACCTCGTCGACCGTTGAAACCTCATGCGTATCGACCGTCGCGGAGAGGCTCGTGAGCTGCTCCTGCAGTTTCTTGGCGATATCCTGGGCATTGAGGGTTTCGGACATTAGGCTTCACCTCCGTACGAATTAGCAGAGTTTGCGAGGGTCTCCTGCGCGATGCGCAGCTGCGTCTTGACGGAAATGTCACGACGCTCGCCGCGGGCCTCGAGCACCAGGCCGCCCACGATAGACGGGTCGACCTGCTCGATAAGGAATACCTTGCGGCCGAAGTCCTGCTCGCATTTCTTAGTGATGGTTTGACGCAGCTCGTCGTCGAGCGGGATCGCCGTGGTGACGGTCACGCCCACTACATCCTCGTCTTCCTCGGCAACATACTTAAAGGCAGCTGCCACCTTGGGAAGAAGGTCGAGCTGGTCGCGCTTGGACATGGTGTCGAGCACGGCGATGATCTCGGGGCTGGCAGAAGCCAAGCGCTCGATCATCTCGAGGTCCTCGAACACATGGTTCTCGGCCTTGGCGGCTTCCAAAAGGGAACGCGCGTAGGTCTCGAGCACCTTGTCCTGATAGCGGCTAGTCGGCATTCAGGCTACCTGCTTCCTGGATGTAGCGCTCGATGAGCTTCTTCTGCTCGGCATCGTCCTCGAGTGCCTCGCCCACGATCTTGGTGGCAACGGCAACGGACAGGTCGGCGATGGAGCTCGCGGCACCGGCGTAGATGGACTTGCGCTCGTCCTCGACGGTCGTATGGGCCTTGGCGATGATCTCCTCGGCCTCCTTGTGAGCAGCCTCGATGATACGGGCGCGCTCGGACTCGGCGTCCTTACGGGCCTCGAGAACGATGTCGGCAGCCTGACGACGGGCGTCGGTGACGATCGAGTCGGACTCAGCGCGCTTGGCGATGGCCTCCTGCTTGGTCTTCTCGGCCTCGTCGAGGCTCTCCTCGATCTTCTTGCCGCGCTCCTCCATGGTTTTCATGATGCCCGGCAGGGCGACCTTGGCCAGCACGATCCAGATAATCAGGAAGGCGATAAGCGCCGGGATGAACTCCGCCATCTTAGGGATGAGGATGTCCGCACCGGCGGCGCCGTCCTCGGCGAACGCGGAAACCGGCATGAGCAGCGCGGCCGCGGACGCGGAGAGTGCGATCGCGCTCTTCTGGGATGAAAGATTCATACTTGACGCTCCGTGCTATTTAACGATCAGCGCGACAACGAAGCCGATCAGAGCCAGAGCCTCGCCGAAGGCGGAGCCCATGATGAAGACGGTGAACACGCGGCCCTGGACCTCAGGCTGACGGGCCATAGCACCCGTAGCACCCAGAGCAGACAGGCCGATAGCAAGACCAGCGCCGATAACACCGAGACCGTAACCGATAACTCCCACGATTCCTCCTTTGTCGTGCGTGTCTTATTTCACGCAGGATAACCTTTTTATAACTGCCGGGCTCCATGGGTACGGGCACCGGCGGTTTAACGAATTGCCTTACCTTTAAGGCGCGAGCGGAAGACTACTCCTCCTCCGCGACCTCCTCTGCCTCGGAGACATACACGGCGGTAAGGACCGTGAAGACGTAAGCCTGGATGGCGCCGACCACAAGCTCGATCGCATAGATCAGGATGAGGATGGCAAGCCAGGCCAGCGAAGGCAGGGCGCCGACGGCGTGGGCCGCGGAAACCTGCTGAAGCAGCGGCTGCATGAACATGCTCGCCATAATGGCGAACGAGCCCATGACCACGTGTCCTGCGAACATGTTGCAGAACAGACGGACGGCAAGCGTGATGAGGCGCAGGAAGGTCGAGAAAAGCTCGACGACCCACACGAGCACGTTCATCGGGAAGCTCACGCCCTGCGGGGCGAGGCTCTTGATGTAGCCGATCACGCCGTGAGCCTTGCATCCGTAGTAGATGAAGTACACGAAGGCGAAAATGGCGAGTGCGGCGGTGGAGCCGATTGCGCCGGTGCCGGGCTTCATTCCCGGGATCAGGCCGATCATGTTATTGATCAGGATGAACAGGAAAAGCGAGCACAGGAACGGGAAGTGCTTCTTCCAGTTCTCACCCACGACACCCTTGCCGATATCGTTCTCGACGTACTCGATGATGTACTCGAAACCGTTGACGAAGAAGCCCTTGGGAACCAGGGTCTGCTTCTTCTTGAACACGGCTAGGACGATCAGGAGCACGATCGTGGAGACGATCAGCCAAAACGAGTACTGCGTGATGCCGCAGCTCAGATCGCCCACGACAGGGGTGGAGCTGAACTCGCTGACCAGATGATTAATCTCATCAGGCAGCTTTTCAAAAATTTCCACGACTTACCTTTCGACCTCATGAGGATCTCGCAGCGCCTTGGCGACGCGAACCGCGCAGGCGGCCATAAAGGCCACGAAGCCGATCGCCTCGCCCAGGAGGAACATGCGAAATGCCTCTCCGAACAACACAAACACAACCAAGGTAAAGACAAGCAACGCGATTGCCGAGACCGCGAGACTCACCATACCCTTGAGCATGTCCGCATTCTGCTTATCGTCAAGAACCGGCTTGAGCGTAAAGACAAAGGGAAGGAAGGCAATCGCGCCCGCGATGGCACCTGCAACGATAGCGAGCAGATCGGCTATCTGAAACACTGGCGTCCTCACTTTCCTTTTTTATCGCCTCACAGGACAGTTCCCGCCAAACATTGGTGACTATTGTACGAGCCAATCGCTAAAGTACAACCGAAAAAGCATCGGTTAATACGCACCTGTTCGTTTTCTTAAGACCTTCTTTATGCCGCAGGTACGGTAATACGTTTTTCTCGAACCCTGCGGGGCAAAACGTCCGTTAACAGGAGTGCGCGCGGTCGCCTTTTGTTCGACCGCGCGCACCGTTTCTTCGTATTTGCAGCCGCGGCCGTCTTAGCCCAGCGACTAGAGCGTGCCGTAGATGCGGTCGCCGGCGTCGCCGAGACCGGGAACGATGTAGGCAGCCTCGTTGAGATGGTCGTCGATGGCGCAGGTATAGATATGCACATCGGGATCCTTCTCAGTCAGCGACTTGAGGCCCTCGGGGGCCGCGACGATGCACAGCATGCGGATGTCCTTGACACCGCGCCCGCGCAGGTAGCTGATGGCCATCTCGGCCGAACCGCCCGTGGCGAGCATGGGGTCGACGACCAGGCAGATGCGCTGGTCGATATCCTTGGGCATCTTGCAGTAATACTCGTGCGGCTCGTGGGTGACCTCGTCGCGCTCCATGCCGATGTGGCCCACGCGAGCGGAGGGCACCAGGTCGAGGATACCGTCGACCATGCCAAGGCCCGCACGCAGGATGGGCACGATGGCGAGTTTCTTGCCGGCAAGCTGTTTGAACGTGGCGGTAGTGATGGGGGTCTCGACCTCGACGTCTTCCATAGGCAGGTCGCGCATGGCCTCGTAGCCGTCAAAAAGCGCGAGTTCGCGCACGAGCTGACGGAACTGGTTGGTGCCGGTGTTTTTGTCGCGCAGGATCGACAGCTTGTGCTGGACGAGCGGATGATCGACAAGCGTCACACGGGACGCATCGTAGGTGACGGTCATGGGTTGATTGCCCCTTTCGTTGCAGCCGCAAAACGGCCTTGCTGACAAGGCGCGCAGCAATGTTGCCGCCGCACGCCATGCATAAGTTTAGCGGTTTGTTGTATCGAGCAGCCCATCGCAGCCCTACTGTGCGGTACTGAGCGAGCGCTTGACTGCATCACGCCAGCCCGCAAGGTTTTGCTCGCGACGCTCGGCGGACATATGGGGAAGGAAGGTCCTAACGATCTGGGCATTTTGCTCCAGCTCTTCAAGGTCTTCCCAATAGCCGACGGCAAGACCCGCCAAGTACGCGGCACCGATTGCCGTGGTCTCCACCGTCTCGCATTGCAGCACGGGGATATCCAGCAGATCGGCCTGGAATTGCATGATGAACTCGTTGCGCGAGGCACCGCCATCGACGGACAGGCGCTCAATCGAAAGTCCCACGTCCTGCTCCATGGCGCGTAGCACGTCATAACTCTGGTAGGCCATGGACTCGCAGGCCGCACGCACAATGGTCGCGCGACTCGAGGCGCCGGTCAGGCCGCACACGATACCGCGAGCATGCGGGTCCCACCAGGGAGCGCCCAGGCCTGCGAAGGCGGGGACGAAGTAGCAGCCCTCGTTGTCGTTAATCGAAGTGGCGAGTTGCGCGGACTCGCTCACGCTCGAGATGATGCCCATGTTGTTACGCAGCCAGTTCATGGTTGAGCCGGCGGCAAAGATAGAGCCCTCGAGCGCATAGCTGATCTTGCCGTCCGCGGCGATACCGATCGTGGAGACCAGACCGTTCTTGGATTCGACGATCTCGTCGCCGGTGTTCATGAGCATAAAGCAACCCGTGCCATAGGTGTTTTTGGTCTGGCCGGGATGGAAGCAGCAGTGGCCGAACAGCGACGCCTGCTGGTCGCCCGCCACACCCATGATGGGTGGCATGTTGGTCATGATGTCGCTCGCGACGCGGCCGTAGTCGCCCGAGCTCCAACGAACCTCGGGCATCATGGAACGCGGGATGTCGAAAAGTGCCAGCAGATCGTCGTCCCAATCGAGCGCATGGATATTAAAGAGCGCGGTGCGGCTGGCATTGGTGTAGTCGGTGGCAAAGACCTGACCGCCGGTGAGGTTGTAGATGAGCCAGGTGTCGATGGTGCCGAACATGAGGTCGCCCGCCGCCGCGCTCTCACGCGCACCGTCGACGTTATCGAGAATCCACTGCACCTTGGAGGCCGAGAAATACGGGTCGAGCGTAAGCCCCGTGCGGGAGCGCACCAGCTCTTCTGCGCCCTGCTCGACCAGCTCGTCGATCAGAGGTGCGGTGCGACGGCATTGCCACACGATGGCGTTATAGATGGGCTGGCCGCTTATGCGGTCCCACACCACCGTGGTCTCGCGCTGGTTGGAGATACCGATGGCGGCAATGCGGTCAGAATGGATGCCGCTCTTAAACTGGACCTCCATCATCACGCCGATCTGGCTGGCAAGCACCTCCGTGGGATCCTGCTCCACCCAGCCGGGGCGCGGGAAGCTGGTTTTGACGCTACGACGCGCCTGGGCGACGATGCAGCCGTACTCGTCGACGATGGTCGCGAGTACCGAGGTAGTGCCGCAGTCGAGCGCCATGATGTAGGAACCGCCAAAGCTAAACGGGGCGTCTTCCATACCCAGGCTACCTAGATTCAACGACATCGCTTAAACCTTTCTATTGCATCGGGTCGGACAGGACCCGTTCGATCTCTGATGCGGGAAGCGCGCCTTGGCGCAGGATCTGGAGCTCGCCGTGCTGAAACGACACGATGGTTGAGGCATCGCGACACGGGGTCTCACCGGCGTCGACGGCCACATCGACCCCCTCCAGGATGCGCTCCTCCACCGTGGCAAAACTTGCCGGCGCGGGCGCTCCATGCGTGTTGGCGCTGGTGCAGGCAAGAGGGCTGCCGCAGGCGCGGATGAGCGCTTGCACCACGGGCGAGGCCGAAGCGCGAAGTGCCACCGTGTCGTCGGCGGCGCGCATAAAGGTCGGCACGCAGGGGGCCGCCTTAACCACGATAGTCAGGGCACCCGGCCAGCATCGTCGGGCGAGCATGCGGGCCTCATGAGGGATATCCACGCCATAGCGGTCGAGCGCCTCGGCATCATCGACCAGCCAGGCAACCGTTTGGGTGAGCTCGCGCTGCTTGAGGGTAAAGATACGACGATAGCCGGTACCGAGCGCGGGGACCGCGGCGCCGTTGACGGTGGCCTGCGGATCGCGCGGCCACGGCAGAGGCTCACTTGTATCTTGTGGAACGGCATCCGAGAAAGCGTTGACCGCCACGGCGACACCGTAGACCGTCTCGGTTGGAATAAGCGCCAGGCCGCCGCGACCGAGTAGCTCGGCCGTGCGCTCGACTGCAAGCCGATGCGGCTCGCGCGCTCCCTCGTATACCCGATAGACCGTCTGCATGTGTATGCCAGCCCCTTACGCCCTGGTGCAAGTTTGTTTACTGTGGGGCATTCTCGCACGAAACGTTCAATCTATTTGCCCAGAGCGCATGTTGGTTTGGTGAGCGGCTCTAGTAGTCGGTGAAAGTGAGGGGGTTATTGGACGGCTACGAACTTCTTGGGTCTTCCGGCGTGACGTTCTTGGGCGGCGTAACGCTCGATGCTGTCTATCGTTATCATCCGACGGCCATCGACGAGTTCAACATCGAGCTTTCCGGCTTTGACCAGCGCGGTAATCCGCGGAGCGGAGACTTTGAGGTCCAGCGCCGCGTCTTTAAATGTTCGGCACGCCGCTTCTCGAGCGTCCTCGTGGTCGATTTCGACTGAAAGGGCCACGACCTCGGCCGAGCGTTCGTACCCTGCCGGAGTCAAACCGTTGTTGAGGTCGTCGGCCAAAAACGCCATCAGCGCCTCGGTGGCATGGGCAATCGCTTCTTCGCGCGTATCGCCATCGGCAAAGGCACCGGGAATCTGCGGGAAGCTGGCGCAGTAACCGTCGTCTTCTTTTATGAGAACGCAGTCATAGGTAAATCGCTGCCTCATTTTGCCTCCAACTACCATCCAGCTTGGCGACGAATACTTGCCCACGTGCCCTTCTTTGGTCGATCACCACCAGAGCCGTTCACGGTGACAACACGGTCGCCAGAAACATACTTAGCATGACTGCCGACTTGCGCGACCTTCACGAATCCATCGTGCTTGAGTAGGGCAATGATTTCCCGAAAGGTAGGAGGTTGCATGGGCCGACCTCTTTCAGCCGTCCTAATTATAAACTATTTTATAATTTTTGCTAACCAGTTAATAAATATTACTGGCGCTGCTTGGGCTCGGTGACGATGGCTCGGACGATACGGGGACGATCGGTGAGGTCGTGGACGATGCGCACATCCGAAAGGCCCGCTTGACGGCAGAGCTCGGCCGCGGCGTCGAGCGCGCCCTCGTAGAGCTCGCAGGCAAAGAGGCCGCCGGCGCGCAACATGTAGGGCGCCGCGTTGAGCAGACGGCGGAAGATATCGAGGCCGTCGGCACCGCCCTCGAGCGCCAGATCGGGCTCAAAGTCCTTGACCTCGTGCGGCAGCGAGCGCATGACATCGGTGGGAATGTAGGGCGGGTTGGAGACGAGCACGTCAAAGGTGCCCCACTCTTCGCGGGGAATGGAGCTCACCAGGTTGGTGAGGCTAAAGGCGACCTCGTCGGACGTGAGGCCAAGCGCATCGCGGTTTTTGGTAGCAAGGTCGATGGCGCGCGGCTCGATATCGGTAGCAGTGCAGGTGACGTGGCCGCGACGCTCCCAGGCAAGCGAGAGCGAGATACAGCCCGTGCCGCAGCCGACCTCGAGAACGCGGGCAGTGCGGAGCTCGGCTGGGGCAGGTACGTTGGCCTCGGCGGCATCTTGCGCGGGAGTCGTCTGTTGGTCGGCACCCTCAATGGCGATGCCGTATTCGTCGAGCTCGGGCTCGGCGGCTTCCGCGGCTTCGGCTTCTGCTGCCTGCGCGGCTTCCTCGGCCTCGCGATCGGCAAGCTCCTCGGCATAGGCGCGGCTACCGAGCACGTCGCTACCCAGCGCAGCCTCATCGGCGGCCGTCAGGTTGGCGGCACGGCGCTCGGCGGTCGCGCGTTCGTCTGCCAGCGCGGCCTCGGCTTTGCGAGCCTGCTCGACCTCATCGTTCCAAGGCAGCTCCACGCGCTGGCGGGCGGCGGCCTCGGGGCTCAGCACCTCGGCATCCAGATAATTGAGGACTTCCTCGACGAGCATCTCGGTCTCGGGGCGCGGGATGAGCACGCCAGGGGCGCACGCGACGTCAATCATGCGAAACTGCGTGCTACCGGTGATGTACTGCAGCGGCTCGCCCTTCGCGCGTCGGACGACGGCCGCATGCATGGTCTCGAGCTGCGCTGCGTCGAGCGTCTCGTCCATGCGCATATACAAGTCGATACGCGCCAGGCCCGTTGCCGCACACAGCAGCCACTCGGCAGAAAGACGGGGATGCTCCTCACCGCGCTCGGCCAGGTACTCCTTGGTCCACTCGAGACAACGCTTGATGGTCCAGATCTCGTTTGCCATGGGGTCCTCCCCTCTTAAGCGCCGGGCGGCGCGCGAATGTCGGAGCAGATTGTACGCGAGGGTGGCACGCAGCAAGGGACGATTGGAAGCGATTATCGAGAATCAGCCCAGAATTTTGCTTGGAGCCTGCCTAGAGTGTTCATTCGTCGACGTCTAAATCTGCATCCGTCAAGCTTTTGGCAAGGTTGCCCCAAAACTGACCAATATCTAACCAAGAACTTGCCAAATCACTTGACGTGCGACGCATCAAAAAATGCACTGCGACTTCTCGGACGATTTTTTGAGCATTATTATCGATAGCAGATAAACGCCGTTGATTGCTTTAAGCAGTTAAATTGCTTAATTTCTAACAAAGCAGATTAAATAAACTCGAATAGCAATTTACTCAACCTAGTCATTTAAGAACGTCCCCAATGACTAAACCTAGTCATTTAAGAACGTCCCCAATGACTACCCAAGAGAACGCCGCAGGTAGAGGACGGACAGCGAGCGACGTCCAGAGCGAACAAGTTGGCATGAAAAAGGCAAGGCATAGACCTTCTGGTCATGCCTTGCCTTTTTGAATGACAAATTGTCGCTCTGGGCGGCGCGCAGCGTCGAGCCGTTACGCGGTTTGGTAAAACCGCGTAACCTAAACTGCTTGTGCCAGCTTCTCGGCTCGCTCGGCGGCGGCGAGCGCCTCGATGACGGTGCCGAGCTGGTCGCCCAGAAGGACGCCGTTGTAGGTGGAGTTGAAACCGATACGGTGGTCGGTCACGCGGTCCTGGGGCTGGTTGTAGGTACGGATCTTCTCGGAACGGTTGCCGTGGCCGATCTGGCTCTGGCGCTCGGCACCAAGCTCTGCCTGCTGCTTCTCGAGCTCCATCTCGTAGAGGCGGGCACGCAGCATCTGCATGCAGACTTCGCGGTTCTGGATCTGGGAGCGCTGCTCCTGCGACTGCACCACGGTGTTGGTGGGCAGGTGGGTGATGCGCACGGCGGAGTAGGTGGTGTTAACGCACTGACCGCCAGGGCCCGAGGCACAGTAAGTGTCGATGCGCAGGTCGGACTGGTTGATCTGGACGTCGATTTCCTCGGCCTCGGGAAGCACGGCGACGGTTGCCGTGGAGGTCTGAATGCGGCCCTGGGACTCGGTCTTGGGGACGCGCTGAACACGGTGCACGCCGGACTCGAACTTCATGACGGAGTAGACGCGGTCGCCCTCGACCTTGAACTCGATGGACTTAAAGCCGCCGGCCTCGCTGGGGCTAGAATCGAGCACGGTGGTCTTCCAGCCGCGCGACTCGCAGAAGCGCTGGTACATCTTGTACAGGTCGCCGGCAAAGATGGCCGCCTCGTCGCCACCGGCGGCGGAGCGGATCTCGACGATGGTGTTCTTGTCGTCGTTGGGGTCGCTCGGGATGAGCATGTACTTGATATCTTCCTCGAGCTGGGGAAGCTTGGCCTCGTTTTCGGAGATGTCCATCTGGAGCATCTCCTTCTCATCGGCATCGGTGGTATCGTGGAGCATTTCCCTGGCGGCCTCGATGTCATCGAGCGCGCCGATGTACTCGCGCGAGGCGGCGATGAGGTCGGACTGGTGCGCGTACTCCTTGTTGAGACGCGTGAACTCCTTAATATCGGAGGCGACGGCCGGGTCGGAGAGCTTCTTCTCGAGCTCCTCGTAGGCCTTGATGATCTTTTCGAGCTTGTCGCGCATGGCGGGACTCCTTTATATGCGTGAAGGTGAAAATCGGCAGAGTTGATGGGGCGCGCGGCGCCACTGCGGGGGTAAGCCCGGCTAGAACATGTCGATCTTCAGATACATGCGCATCCCTTCGCGTATGGGGTACATAGTTGCGGTCTAACCCATACATGATAGCGTGCGCGGGCAAACCTGCATATAACCCGCACGGATTGGTGCAAACAAACCTGACCCCATTGCACCAAGAGCTTGCTTTTTGGCTAGAGCGTTTGGAGTAGAGCGACGAGGAAGCGGATGCCCTGGAGGTAGGCGCGGCGGGTGATGCGCTCGTTGGTGCCGTGGACGCCGCGATCACACTCGTCGTCATCAACCACAAAGGCCGAGAAGCGAATGCACTCAGGGCAAATTTGTTGGTAGTTGGCAGCGTCGGTCGCACCGATCACGGTCGAGGGCACAATTGCCACTGGCTCGAATGATCCGTTTTCCTCCGTCCCCTTTGGATCACGGAAATAGCGGGCGGCGATGGAGCGAACCGCCTCGAGGCCGGGACCACCGATGCGCGGGGACGGCGAGGGTTCGGAGCTGCCGGGGCCCAGCTCCACTTCGACACGACCGGCAAGGTCCGCCCCGGCAACCGCCTCACGGCAGCGCGCCACAACGTCGGCCACGCTCGTGCCCTCGAGCATGCGGAAGTTGATGTTGGCCCACATATCCTGCGGCATTACGTTGGCGCCGGTGCTGCCACCCTCGATCTGCGTGGGCGCGCAGGTGGTCGTCACCAGCGGATAGAGCTTCTTGCTGGCGAGGCAATCGCGGACAATGGCGCCCCCGTTGGCGGCAATTTCATCGGCCGTGTAGAGCCCCAACTCGACGAGCTGGGCGGCAAGCAAGTCGGTCACGTGCGTCGGCCACTCGATATCGCAGATTGCGGTGATGGCACGGCTGAGCACCTCGAGCGACGTGCCGCCGTAGGGGTTAGAAGAATGTCCACCCTCACTCTTCGTCTTGAGCACGATATCGGCATAGCCCTTCTCCGCGAGGTCGGCGTGCATGAGCCAGCCCTCGCCCGCGCTGTACTCGGCAGCCGAAACGATGCGGTAGTCGCCCTCGTCGATCAGGTACTCAAGCTCAATGCCGCGCTCCTCGAGCGCGCGGCCGATGGCGCCTGCACCGTACTGCGTTGTCTCCTCGTCCTGGCCAAAGGCCAGGAGCAGCGTGCGCTCATGCTCCCAACCGTGCGCGAGCACATACTCGACAGCCTCGAGAATGCCTGCGACCTGGTCCTTCATGTCGATCGCGCCGCGGCCCCAGATGTAGGTGTCGTCCACGTGCCCGCTAAAGGGGGCATGCGTCCAGTCGGCCTCGATACCGGACACCACGGGGACCACGTCCATGTGGCCCATGAGCATAACGGGCTTAAGAGCCGAATCGCTGCCGGCAAGCGTCACCAGCAGCGAATGGTCGATAAGCTCGACCTCGCCCGCCGCAAACACGCGCGGCCAGGCCTGCTGCATATAGGCGCGCAGGTCGTCGAAGGGCTGCCAGTCCACTGCCTCGGCATCCATGCTCGAGATGGTCGGAAACGACAGCACGCGGCCCAAGCGCTCACACGCGCCTGCCTCGTCTATATCGGCAAAATCGTCCTCATGCGCAAAGAAGCGCCAAACCTCGGCCATAACATCCTTTCGATTGTGACGACAAAGGCCGCCCCACGGGAGCGGCCCTGCAACGCAAGCGTTTGCGGTCGGTTATTTGTCCTCGAGATAACGAGAGAGGAACTCGCGAGTGCGCTGGTGTTTGGGGTTGCCGAAGAGCTCGGCCGGCGCGGCGTCCTCGAGCACCACGCCCTTATCCATAAAGACCACGCGGTCGGACACCGTGCGGGCAAAAGCCATCTCGTGCGTGACGACGACCATGGTCATGCCGTCGGCCGCAAGCTTGCGCATGACCTCGAGCACCTCGCCCACGATCTCGGGGTCGAGCGCGGAGGTCGGCTCGTCGAACAGCATGATCTGCGGATTCATGCACAGGGCGCGGGCGATGGCCACGCGCTGCTTTTGGCCGCCGGACAGGCGACCCACGGCGGCGTGCGCGAACTTTTCGAGCCCCACACTCGTCAAATGCTCCATCGCGACCTTCTCGGCCTCGGCCTTGCTCATCTTTTTGAGCGTGACGGGCGCAAGCGTGCAGTTGTCGAGCACGTCCATGTTGTTGAACAGGTTAAAGCCCTGGAACACCATGCCGATGTCCTCACGCAGCTTGTTAATGTTGCAGCGCTCGGCCGTAAGGTCCTGGCCGTGAAACCAGATGTGGCCCGCGTCCGGGGTCTCGAGCAGGTTGAGGCAGCGCAGGAAGGTCGACTTGCCCGAGCCCGAGGCGCCGATAATGGTAACGACCTCGCCGGGGTTAACGGACAGGTCGATGCCCTTGAGCACCTCGAGCGAGCCGAAGCTCTTGCGCAGGCCCTCGACGCGGATGAGCGGCTCATTGGTCTGTGCGGCGGCCGCGGTGCCGGTAGTGGCGATATCTGCCATGATGATTCTCCTCGTCTTGAGCCTAGTTGGAGCTGGGCAGCGTTGCCGGGGCCTCGGCGCCGAGCTTTTTGCCAAAGGCCTCGAGCAGGCGGCTCGCCACGAGCGTCAGGATCAGGTAAACCACGAGCGCCACGCAGTAGACCTCCATCTGGCGGTAGTACACGCCGGCGACGGTGGTGGTGGCGTACATGAGGTCGAACACGCCGATGACCGAAAGCACCGACGAATCCTTGATGTTGATGATGAGCTCGTTGGTGAGTGCGGGGATCGCGTTTTTAATACCCTGGGGGAACACGACCTTGCGCATAGCCTGCCACTGCGAAAGACCCAGCGAGCGCGCTGCCTCGGCCTGGCCGGGATCGATGGACTCGATACCGCCGCGCAGGACCTCCATCATGTAGGCGGTGGAATTGAGCGAGATGGTGACGAGGCCGGCGGTGAAGGTACTCCAGATCTGGTTGGCCTGGGCGGTCTCGAAGCCCATGCCGCGCAAAACGGTGAAGCCCGCGTAATAGATGAGCAGGCCCTGGACCATCATGGGCGTGCCGCGCACGATGGTGGAGTAGACAGTCGCAAAGCCACGGCCGATGCTTTTAAAGAAGCGCACCAGGTCGTTGTCCACGCGATCGAAGGTCTGAATACGCAGGAACACAAAGAGCAGCGCCAGGAAAAAGGCGATGACGGTGCCGAAGGTCGCAAGCGCGATGGTGATCTCGATGCCGCGGATGAAGAAGTCGCCGCTCTTGTAGGTCATGTAGACCAGGCTCGACAAAAAGTCGCTAGGGTTGGAATCCGAGACAATGCTCACCTGCACCAGATCGATAAACGACATGACGCAACGGTCCACGAAAAAGATTGCCGCGATGGCGGCCACGACGTAGCTGCCCAAGCGTGCGCCGCGACGGAAACGCTCGGATGCGAACGGCGACGTTTCGCGATAGTCGCTCCAGTGCATGAGCTTGGTGACCAGCGCCGCCGCCGACACGACGAGCCAGGCCCAAAGGATTGCCCAGAGGCAGTCTTGGAACACGCCCGTAGGCGCCAAGAAGCTCAGCGGCGTGGGGTTGCGTTGGCTAAACGCCAGGCCGAGCGCCGCGATAACGCTCGTGCCCAGATATACATAGCGATGGTCGGCCTTGATAAAGGAGGCCAGACGATTGATGGTTTTCATGCTGCCTCCCTATGCCGGCTGACGATCGAGGCACGCGTCCCACATTTGGTCGCGCTCCTCTTGGCTAATGCCCTTGAGCGTCTTGTCGATGAGCTTAAGCAGCTTGTCCGAGCCCTTGCGGCAACCGACATTTGCCGCGACCTCCTGCTTAAAGCCCTCGCCCTCGGCAAAATGAATAGGGACAATGCCCGGATTTTGGGCCATATAGCCCTTCTCGTTCTCGGTGTTGTAGGTCACGGCGTCGCACGTGCCCTGCAGCAGGTTCGAAAACACCGTGGGAACCGAATCGACCGGGTTCTTGTGGACAACGCCCGGGATCTCGTCGATGACGGTGTCGAGCATGGTGTCCTTTTGGCCGAGTACCGTGGCACCGCTGAAGTCGCTGAGCTTGGTGGCGTTCTGGTAAGGCGAGCCCTCTTTTACGAACAGGCCAAAGTAGCCGATAAAGTACGGGTCGGAAAAGCCGACGGACTCCTCGCGCTCGGGCGTGGCGCTCATGCCGGCGATGATGAGGTCGATCTGGCCGTTGTTGAGCGAATCGATAAGGCCCGAGAAGCTCTGCTTGACGGCAACGGGCTCGCCACCGAGGGCCTTGCAGACAATCTTGGCGATCTGCACGTCGTAGCCATCGGCATAGGCGCCCTGCACGTTGTCGATGGGGATGGTGTATTCACTGGCTTCGGAAACCTGCCAGTTGTACGGGGCGTAGGCCGCCTCCATGCCAATGCGGATCTTATCCTTGCCGATCACGGAATCGGACAGGTCGTCGCGACCGCCGCCCGTCGTGGGCTGAACCACTTTGAGCGTGGACGGACGCTGACAGCCGGCGAGCGCGCCGGCGACGACGGAAGCGCTCGCAGCGAGAGCGCTACCCAAAAAGATGCGACGGCTGCATACCGGCTGGGTCTGCATGCCGCGCTGTTGGGGAGAATGCATAATCTGCCTTCCCTGTTGAATCGTATGCTGACGACTTAACAGGATACCGCTCAGCGCTACCTCCAGCAAATGCATATATAAATGCATATATGCAAGTTTACGAACTGAAAACGATTGGTAGTCGTTGGGGACGTTCTTAAACGACTAGTCAAACAAGAACGTCCCCAACGACTAGGCATGAAAAAGGCAAGGCATAGACCTTCTGGTCATGCCTTGCCTTTTGAATGACAAATTGTCGCTCTGGGTGGCGCGCAGCGTCGACTGGTCCGCCGTTCGTTAGAACGGCGGAACCTCTAGAGCAGGGTGACGGTAAAGCTACGTTTATCGGTAGCGCCGGGAGCCAAGGTGATGGTGTTGACCTTGTGCTCAAAGACGTCGTCCTCGGTGTCCATGGTGGTGTGACCGGTCCAAGGCTCGAGCGCCACAAACGGGGCGTCGTTGGCGGCAGACCACACGCCGATGTACTTAAAGCCCTCAAAGTCGATCTTGACGCCGTGGCCCGACTTGCGGCCGCGCAGCGTGAGCGTGGAGCCCGGGGTATCGGTGAACATGATGGCATCGTTATCGAAGCTGCGGTGCGTGATGGGCAGCACGTCCGAGTTATCGGGAGCCTTGTAGCTACCCTCGAACGTCATGAGGCCATCGGGCGTGATGATGGGGGCCTCGTTGGTCCAAGCCTCGGTAAATGCCAGCTCGTAATCCTCGAACGTCTCGTCCTCGGCACCGGGAGCGGGCACGTTAAATGCAGGGTGGCCGCCCACCGAGAACGGCAGGTCCACGTCGCCGGTGTTGGTGACGGCAAAGGTCTGCGTGAGCGTGGCATCGCCGGTTAGGGCATAGGTCATGTTGAGCTTAAAGTGGAAGGGGAAAGCCTTGAGCGACTCGGGCGTATCGGTGATCTCGTAGGTGACGGACGAGCCGTCCTCGGAGACCTCGACCAGCTTGTGCTCAACGATGCGCGCGAGGCCGTGACGCGGCATCTCGCAGGTGCCGGCCGCAGACGTCGCCGTGTTGTTGCGCAGTGAGCCCACGATGGGAAACAGAATGGGCGCGTGCTTGCCCCAAAAGGCCGGGTCGCCCTGCCACAGATACTCGTTGCCGTTGAGGGCAAGACTCGTGAGCTGGGCGCCCATGGAATCGATGGCCGCGGTGAGGCCGCCGCGCTTGATGGTGGTGACGGTGGACATGCTACTTCCTCCAAAAGTAAACAATAGTGTCGAGGGCTATTGTGCCACTCTTGGCGGCAAGGAGAAGCGGCAGGCGCAGTTATTGAGCGATTGCGTAAAGGTCGAATCCGCCCTGCGGCGTGCTGTCGACCGTATCGGGCGCCTGCGAGTTAAAGCTCACGGGAACCATGCGCTTTGAGGCGCGGAAGCGCGTGCCATCGGTGGCGACGGGCGGCTCGTCGACCGTGAGCTCGTAGTCGCCGGGCTTGAGTTCGATGCCGTCGCCAGCGGAGTTGACATATTGATACTCGTCAATCGCCTGCCCCCTGAGTGTGCGGCCCACGATGTGGATGAGCATCTGGCTGTCGCCGCGGGCGGTGTCCCACGTCGCGCCGTCCTTGACCTCGACCGACACATGCACCGAACGCGTGCGGCTGAGCGATTGCTCGACAGACATCTCGACCTTGGCAGCATCTTTGCGCTGTTGCTCCACATGGCTCCAGACATTTCCGATCGCCGAGCAAGCGATGACGCCGGCCATGAAGGCGATGAGGATGGGACCGAGTGGTGAGCGGCGGCCCGCGTCTTCCTCGCGAGCCAGGTCGGGGCGATGCGTGGGCGCAGGCGCCTGGGCGCCTTGCGCGGGCACGTCGAGAATGCTGAAGGATGCCGTGCTGCCGGGGTCGATGTTATGGCGCGGCTGCGGGGTCTTGGCCGGCGAGATGGACATGTCGGCCGGCTCACCGAGTGTGGCCGTGGCATCGGCCTTAGCCTCGTCGGCCTCGGCCTGGGCCCAGGCCTGTTCAAAGGTTAGGGGCTCGGCGGCATCAGAGGCGGCATCAGGCTCGACAGCGGCATCGTTGCCGGTCTCGTCCTCGTCGCTCGACACGTCACGCGGCGCGGGCTCGTCCCACTCCTCGTCCGGAGCCTCGCCCTCGCTATACCACCATTCAAAGTTATCGATATCCATACGGGGCGCCCCTTAGGCCTCGCAAATAAACACTTGCTAGCCTTATACCCTCAGACGGCACGAGGGCTCGCACGGAATGCGAAAAAGGGCTGCTCCTTTGTCGCATCGAAACGAATCTGCTTGCGTTTAGCCGCGGGTAATCTTATTTCTCAACAAGAAGTCGACTGCCCCCACGATTCTGATGCCATCGATGTCCGTTGGATGGTCGCCATCCCTGACAATCAGGATCTTCTCATACGAATCAGGAATTTTTCCTAGCGTGCTTAGCTTGAGCGGTCGCAGCTCGCGTTCTCTCGTCGCCTCGGCATCGATCCGCTCGGTAACCTGGATATATTTGCGGTCCGATCCCTCGCCGATTGCGACAAAGTCGATTTCCCCCGCGCGCAGATGGCCGCAAAACACTTCGTATCCTTCAAATACAAGCTGGTTGTAGATAACGTTCTCGAGCATCCTTCCGCTATCGCTACCTCTATATCCGTCAAGATAGCTGCGAATTCCCGTATCAGCTATGTAATATTTACCGCCTGTCTTAAGAAGCTCCCGCCCCTTGATGTCATACCTTTTTACTTTGGTAAACAGGTACGTCTCTTCCAGAGCGTCAATATATGCCGACACCGTCGATGCGTTGGTCTTACCGCCCGCCGATTCGTTGAGCGTCCCTACGATTTTGTTGACCGAGGTTTGGTTGGAGATGTTGTCTGCCAGATACGCACAGAGCCGCTCGAGAACATCGCGCTTGGTGATAGCTCCGCGACCCCTACGCGTCGCGCGCGACAGGATATCGCGCGCGACGATCGTCTGGTAGAGGCTACGGATATAGCCGCGGCACGGCTCACGTCTCGGCTCATCATGGGCCAGAAACGGCATGCCGCCGTAGGTTATGTACTGCTCAAGCACGGTATTTGAATTAAGGCGATCGCCTGTCTTGGAAACAAGTTCAACCCTCTCACCAAGCCCTTCAGCGGCGACCGCATCAATCGAGCGAAAATCAAGATATTCGCTAAACGTGAGAGGCTGCATCTTGACCTCGACATATCGGCCCGAGATAAGCGTTGCGAGCTCGCTCGATAGCAAAAAGGCATTGGAGCCCGTGACATAGATATCGCACGGCAAATCCACTCGGAGCGAGTTGACCGCCTTTTCCCAACCTTCGACATTCTGGAGCTCGTCAAAGAACAGGTAGGGATGATCGATGCCGTCGATGCGCTCCCGAACCATACGATAAAACGTCAGATAATCCGTAATTCCCGCGTACTCTAGAGATTCCATCTTAAAGGTCAGCAAACGCTCGGCTGGCACCCCCCGTTGCGCCAGATAGTCCCTCATCATGTCCAATAACGTTGATTTGCCACAACGGCGTATGCCCGTCACGATTTTGATGAGGTCGGTATCCTGAAAAGCAATGAGTCGATCAAGATAACGGCTTCGGCGAACGATATCCATAGAGTCTCCCTAGCACCCGGCCAGACATGAAATCTTATAAACTTGCATTTTTTGCAAGTTTATAAGATGTTACCTTAGAAACTTGCAAATTCTGCAAGTTTCTAAGGAATGGAATGTGACAAAGGGGGCTGTCCCTTTGTCACATCGCGAGGGCAGCGCGAATGGAGGGGGCCTCGAGGGCCTCGCGGAGGCAGGGGGCCAGCTGCTCGGGGTGACCCTGCAGATAGCCGTCGAGCTCGGACGGGGCCACGCGGCGCACTTCCGAGATCTCCTCTTGGTTGATATGCAGCTCGCTCGGCTCAACATGAGTTGCGAACACCTCGCACCACTCGCACTCGCAACGACCATCGCCGTGGTCCTCACGGTACACCACGTGTCCGAGGTGCTTGAGCCGATCGGGCTCGCGCGTAATGCCAAGCTCTTCGTTGATGCGGCGCGCCGTGGCGCCCAGGTGCGCGAACTCCGGCGAGCAGGCGTACACCGCCATGCCTCGCGGCGCCACCGTCAGCTGGGCCTCGAGCGCAAACTTGCCCTCGCCCACTGCAACCTTTGTCGTGTGCATACCCATGGAATCTCCTGTCGCCCGCGATGTACCTGAGACCATCTTCGCCTGTATTGCGACTATACAGGCAAGCGCAGCCTGCGACAAAGGGGGCGGGCACCTGACACATTCTGGTAGAGTTGCAGGGACTGAATCCAGCTCATATAACGCAACATGGGAGCAACTGCCTTGACCACCGCAACTTCGTCCACAACAGCATCAACCGCCGCCGCGCTTTCACCTGCGCGCACCAATCTTTGCCTGGCGCTGCTCGTGTTGTTAGGCTTTTCGCTCGGCTGCTCGGAGTTCGTGGTCATCGGCATCGAGAGCGACTTGGCAACGGAACTCGGCGTATCACTTGCTACTGCGGGCCAGCTCATCAGCGTGTTCGCGCTTGTCTACGCCATCGCGACGCCGGTGCTTGCGCTCAGCACGGGACGTTTTCGCCGCTACCAGCTGCTCGTGTGCTACAGCATCGTCTTTGTGCTCGGCAACCTGGTCATGGCGTTGGCGCCCAACTTCCAGGTGCTGTTCATCTCGCGCATCATCCTGGGCTCCGTCTCGGGCGCACTGCTCGCCGTGGGTGTGACGTACATCCCCGAGCTTCTGTCCCCGCAGCAAACTTCGCTTGCCATCTCGGTGGTATATGGTGCGTTTTCCGTGGCAATGGTCTTTGTCACTTCGATCGGCAAGTTTGTGGCCGACACGCTCGACTGGCACGTGGCCATGTACGGCACGCTGACCTTTGCCGTTCTGATCTGCGGAGCGCTCGTGATGTTTATGCCGCGCGCCGGGCAAACCGACGAGCCCGCCACCTTTCGCGAGCAGGCGGGTCTGCTACGCGAGCCGAGCATCGTCACCGGCATGCTCATCTTTTTGTTTGGCGTGGGGTCGGTCTACGTTTTCTATGGCTACGTGACGCCTTATCTTGAGCAGGTGCTGGGCATGGGCACGGTCGAAGCCAGTACCACGCTTATGGCCTACGGCGTGTTCTGCCTGATCTCGAACATCCTGGGCGGATGGATCGATGCGCGCTTTGGCATGAAGGCGCTGCTCGTGACGTTTGTGCTGCAGGCTGCGGCGTTACTCGGACTGTTTGCTGTGGGCGGCACCATGCCGCTCGCGCTGGTCTTTGTCTTTAGCTTGGCGTTGCTCATGTACCTGTTCTCGGTATCGTGCATCACGCACTTTATGGACGTGGCACGCAGCCGCCATCCCAAGTCGATGGTACTCGCAAGTTCGGTTGAGCCCATGGCGTTTAACGTCGGCATCTCTTTTGGCACCGCAGTGGGCGGCGCCGTGGTAAGCAGCGTTGGCATTGCGTACGTGGGCGCAGTGGGCGCCGCGTTCTCGCTTGTGGCCTGGGCCCTCACGCTGGTGACGATTAAGTTGGCTCGCTGGGAGCGCAAGCGTCAATCAGCACAGCCCCGGATGCAGGCATAGGAGCGAACATAGCCCAAGGTGGCGAGCAACCGGTGAAAACCGTCCCATACGAGTAGTGTTTATCCGCCTGCAAGCTCCAGCAGTGCTATTTCGTGTATTTCAGATACACGTTTTTCTTCGATTTCATGTATCTGGAACACATGAAATCTTGAGCACCCCTGTCTTCGTGGAAAACGTTTTTGCCCGCTTTACATCAGACGATGGGCGTGAGCTGCGTCATCCTCCACTCTGCGCAGTTGGCTTCATTGGAAAGGGCTGTGTTACAGTGCCACCGCAGGCCGTACGGCCCTGTCTAGAAAGGAAACCCTGTGCAACGCGTTCTTTTTATCTGCCATGGCAACATCTGTCGCTCGACGATGGCTGAGTCGGTGTTTACCGAGTTGGTGCGCCGCGCCGGGCGCGCGGGCGAGTTTGTCATTGATTCCGCTGCGACCTCGACCGAGGAGATTGGCAACCCGCCACATCACGGTACCGTTGCCAAGCTACGCGAGGTCGGGATTCCCGTCGTCGTACATCGCGCACGTCAGGTGCGTCGCGCGGAGTATGGCGACTGGGACCATATTGTCTATATGGATGCTGAGAACGCGCGTGGCCTGCGTCGCATCTTTGGCGACGACCCCGACGGCAAGATTACGCGCTTGCTCGATTGGACTGATCGCCCCGGCGACGTGGCCGATCCCTGGTACACCGGCAATTTCGATGCCACCTACCGCGACGTGATCGCCGGCTGCACCGCCATGCTCGAGCAGCTGTAGGCAAGCGAGGTCGCGGACCACGCCTTCGGCGCGAAACGAGCGTGGATAATCTCCCACACTCATGAATGTGGCAAAGGGACTGCCCCTTTGCCACATCCGGGACTGGCCCTAGACCGGCTTGACCTCCAGCTTTATCCCCTCGGCGCAGGAGTCGCCCAAAACATCCGAAAGGGCCCAGGTCGCATATAGCGGCAAATAGAGAACCGCTCCGTTGCGCTCAACGTTGCCTCTCGAGAAAACGATCCCGAGCCTTACGCCATATTCAGCCGTATCAAGCACATGACCGAGCGCAGCGTGCGCGTGGTAATAGGAGCCCGATTTAACCTCGATCGGAACAGCCGTCCCATCCGGTCCATCGACCACAAAGTCCACTTCACCGCGCTTTTTTGTCTGATAGTAGTAAAGCTGGCGATTTTGGGTAGCCAGCTGCTGGGCCACCACGTTTTCGTAAATGCCGCCCAGATTGGGCTCCTTGCTATCAAGATACGCCGCTTGGGCGACTCCAACGGGGTAGCGCGCCATCAACATGCCCGTATCCGATTGATATAGCTTGAACTGCGATGGCCGTGCCGTCTTGAGCAGGGGCGATTTTGGCTCGGTTACGATATCGGCTTTGAGAGCAACGCCGGCATCGACAAGCCATACAAAATCTCGCTGATACTTCTCGTAGTGAGCCTTGGGGTCAATGGAATTGAGCACGAAGCGCTTGTTTTCGCCCTCGAGCATAATAGGGAGCTGATCGTAGATGCTCTGCACCTGAAGGGCTCGCCCGCTCGCATACTTGGAGATATCCCGCCGGTACTGTTCGTTGAGCTCTGACTGTAGCTGACGAACAGAGGCAAGGTCGCCCCGCGTGTCAAGGAAACGCTGCACGACCTCCGGCATTCCGCCGACAACGGTATAGGTCCTGAAGTTTGCCATCATCGCGTCATGAATGTAATCAGGAATGGGTCTCTCGCTGATACACGCGTCACGTATCGTTTGGCGAGCCCTCTCGCTCACCCCGATTGCCCAGCAAAACTCCTCAAAATCGAGCGGGAACATCCTAAGCTCGTGAACATACCCCACGGGATAGGACCTGACGCCCTTGAACTGAGTCCCGAGCATTGACCCCGAAAACGCCCAGCGGCATCTCCCGTCCTCAACAAGGAACTTTGCCATCGTCATGATGTCGGGGGCCTCTTGGACCTCATCGATAAACACGAGCGTTTTGCCTGGTGCAATCGACTTTCCCGAAAGAAGCGTCACCCTGCTGATGAAATCATCGGCATCCCGCGCCTCGAGAAGAGCATCTTTTGCCTGGCGATTTTCCATGAGGTTAAGCTCGATGTAGGTTGCATGGTTGGCTTTGCCAAATGCGCGAATCGAATAGCTTTTGCCAATCTGGCGAGAACCCGTAATGAACAAGGCCTTTTGCTCGGAAGACTTCAGCCAACGCTCCAGCTCTGCCGCTATTTTCCTACGCAGCATAGGCTCTCTCCTCAGTGTCATCGAATGAAATGCAAAGTTTTATATGCTTGATTATCGATGAAACGCAGAATTTTTAGAACCTAAAATCGGATGAAATGCAGAGATTTGAGATTATAAGCAAAAGAAGGGGCACCACCGGCGAATGTGTCAAAGGGGCTGTCCCTTTGACACATTGCGCTCGACTACTCGTCAACGATCTTGGCAAGCCAGACGTTCAGTGTATCGACTTCGGGGCAGCAGAACTTTGCCGTGCCGGGCTCGTTGCCAGGCACGGTCCCGCCATAGCGCAGGATATCGATATAGGGAAAGCCCACGTGGCAGGCCATGGCGCACATCTTGCCGCGGTCTCGGTCGAAGTCAAAAACGTCGCCCGGCTTGTGACCATGGTGGCAGCGGCACGCACCCAGCTGGTCCACGCAGCTCACGCGGATACGCGGACGCTTGCCACGCGGCGCGCCGAGCGGCTTGTTATCGCCCGCAGGCTTGATGCCGCCCTCGCCAGCATTACTCATGGTCAACCACATCCAGGCAGGCCTCGATGGGAAGGCCGGCCGACTTGTCCTCTTGGTCGGCATTGCGCTCGATAAGCTCAGCCACCACACGCATGGCATCGGACGTCGCGCACTGCAGACTCCAGCCTGCCATAACGCGGCCGACGAGCACCGCCGAGAACGTGTCGCCCGTGCCCGGGAAATAGACCGGAATGAGCTCAAAGGGAATCGTAAAGTACTCCCCCGCCACATGGTCGTAACCGATAACCGCGTTCGTGCCATTGACTACGGCGCTCGTAATGACCACCGACTTGGCACCCAGCTCGCGCACGGCGTCCACAAGGGCGCGGGCCTCATCGGGCGTGATTTGCTCGACGATAGGCGTGTCGGTGAGCAAACAGGCCTCGGTGTAGTTGGGAACCGCGTAGTCGGCGCACTCGAGCAGGTGCCGCATAAGGCCAATCGTGGACTCGGGCACGCCCGCATAGAGCTTGCCGTTGTCGCCCATGATGGGGTCGACGAACACCTTGGTGCCCTTTTGCGCACGGCGGTGGCAAAAGTCCGAGATGATACGCGTCTCTTCCTCGGTCACGATAAAGCCGGTCGAGATGGCGTCGAACTCAAAGCCGAGCTCTTCCCAGATGGCAAGACTCTGACGCACGTACTCGGTGGTGTCGTGGATGTAGAACTTGGGATAGTTGAGCGTATCGGACACAAGTGCCGTCGGCAGGTTGTGGATGCGGTAGCCCATGTGCGACAGCACCGGCAGCATGGCGGAAAGCGCGACCTTGCCGTAGCCGCACATATCGTTGATCAGCAGCAGCTGAGTGTTCTTCATGAGGGTCTCCCTTGGTTCGGGCACGGCGCAGCAGCGCCACAGTGCGACTAAGTGTAGCGCAGGGGACGTTGTGAGCGGGCGCTACGGTCGCGAAGAGCGCATTGTTGCGAAAAGGTTACGAAAACGAGGTAGTCGTTGGGTGTTCCTATAGTTTTGTCAACCGTCGGGGCTACTCCCGGTAGG
>DAWDYI010000021.1:0-36240 GCA_052344885.1 Collinsella aerofaciens | reverse complement strand
TCGTTGCCGCTAATGGCCGTCATAAGCGAGCAGCCGCGCGCGGCGGCACTGGCGGAAAGCCCTTCGAGCATGGCACTGGAGAACGGGTTGGCGATGTCGGCCAGGATCACGCCGATGAGGTTGGTGCGTGAGCTGCGCAGATTGCGTGCGGCGGCACGTGGGCGATAGCCGGTGCGCTCGATAACCGCCGCGATGCGAGCGCGGGTTTCCTCGGTCATCTGCCCGGGGCGGTTGTTGAGATAGCGCGAGACCGTGGCCGGGCTCACGCCCGCCTCGGCGGCAATGTCCTTGATTCTCATCTGCGCCATGGCGCACCCCGTTTCCCAATTGTCAGCAGTCTGAGCCATTTTAGGCATTTTTTTAAAAATCTCGCTTGCAAAAGGCTGTAGGTGAGTATACTACAACTCGAAACGAAACCGATTTCGTAAACCGATTTCGGCGAGCGTTGGCACGTAGGTGCAAAGATGTACCCTACCGTCTTGGCACCTCCGTGCCAACGCCATATCAAAGGTGTACGCACGAGCAAGAAGGAGCTGCGCAACCATGGGTAAAACGGTTCTTACCTTCGGCGAGATCATGATGAGGCTCTCGCCCAAAGACCATCTGCGCATTGAGCAGGCGACCGAGTTTGATGTCCGCTACGGCGGCGCCGAAGCCAACACCGCGCTTTCCCTGGCCTACCAGGGCGACAAGGCCGCTTACGTCTCCGTTGTCCCGGCCAACCGTCTGGGCGAGTGCGCTCTGCGCTCGCTGAAGGCCTACGGCGTCGACACCACGCGCGTCGTACGTCAGGGCGATCGCCTGGGCTCCTATGTCTTTGAGGTCGGCGCCTCGCAGCGCGGCAACGGCTGCGTCTACGACCGCAAGTTCTCTGCCATCAACATGGCCAAGCGCGATGTTTTTGACTGGGACGAGATCCTCAAGGGCATCGATGTCTTCTACTTCTCCGGCGTGACCCCCGCTGTCTCCGACGAGATGGCCGCTGCGTGCAAGGATGCCCTCACCGCCTGCCGCGCCAAGGGCATCACCACCGTGTGCGACGTCAACTATCGCGGCAAGATGTGGTCGCCCGAGAAGTCGCAGGCCACCATGAAGGAACTCCTGCCGCTCGTCGACGTCTGCATCGCCAACGATGAGGACGCACCCGCCGGCCTCGGCATGACCTGCGTCTCCGGCTCCCTTGCCCACGGCATTGAGGAGCGCGACACCTACGTCGAGATGGCCCGTCAGATCTGCGCCGAGTACGGCTGCAAGAAGGTCGCTTCGGTCGTCCGCAACATCTCCTGCGTCGAGCGCTCCATCTGGATGGGCATGCTCTATGACGCCGAGAGCGGCGCGCACTGGTTCTCCCCCGCTCACGACGTGCACGTGCTCGAGGGCGTTGCCGCCGGCGACGCTTTCAACGCCGGCCTCGTCCATGCCCTCATCAACGACTTTGACCCGCAGGACGCCGTCAACTACGCGATTGCGGCCTCGATCCTCAAGCTCACCATCAAGGGCGATTCCAACCTGGTGACTGCTGACGAGATTGCCGCTGTGGCATCAGCCGCCGACGGTGGCACCCGCGTCGCCCGTTAATTCGTTCCCCATTCTGCGGGCTGCAGTTTCCCATACCCATACCTCTGCAGCCCGCTCCCCGATTCCTCCGGTCGGGCAAAACCACCAGTCCCATTCCGGTTTTGTCTGGCATTTCCTACATGACTGGTCGTGCAGCCGGTTTTGGAATTGCTTGAACCCCAAGCAGTGCCTCCGATAACCAATCCAAAATCGGCTCCTGACCAGCACATTTGGCAATCACGCGCCCATGCGCGCCACACATCGAAAGGAACATCATGTTCGATCAGTTTTACACCACGCTTAAGTCCCTGGGCATCGTGCCGGTCGTTGTGCTCGATAAGGTCGAGGACGCCGCTCCGCTCGCCCACGCCCTTATGGCAGCTGGCATGAAGTCCGCCGAGGTCACCTTCCGCACCGCCTGCGCCGCCGAGTGCATCGCCGCTATGGCCGAGGCCGAGCCCGAGATGTGCGTTGGCGCCGGCACTGTCCTGACCGTCGAGCAGGTTGAGCAGGCCCGCGCAGCCGGTGCCAAGTTCATCGTCTCCCCGGGTTACAACGAGGACGTTGTGAAGCACTGCATCGACATCGACCTGCCTGTCCTTCCCGGCACCGTAACCCCCTCCGAGGTCACCGCAGCCGAGAACCTGGGCCTCAAGGTCACCAAGTTCTTCCCCGCGTCCCAGTATGGCGGCCTGAACACCATCAAGGCCCTCGCCGCTCCGTTTGTCGGTCACCGCTTTATGCCCACCGGCGGCGTGAGCACCGCCAACGTCGAGGAGTACCTGAGCTCCTCTGCCATCATCGCCTGCGGTGGCACCTGGATGGTCAAGCCGGCCCTGTTTGCCGACGGCGACTTCTCCAAGGTCGAGCAGATTGCCCGCGAGGCCATGGACGTCGTCAAGAAGGTCCGCGGCTAGGTTTAGCTCTCTATCGTGAAAGGGGGTGTGCCCTAGACCTCGCCCCCTTTCTTTTAAAGCGGCTCGGAAGCGCGCCGTTTCCGTCACGAACAAGAACCGAAACCGTCTTGTATGCTGATAGAACGTGACGGAAGCGACACGCCCCCGAGCCGCTTTTCCTGCTCGGTTGGCGACCGCGCCCAGTTGAGCCACATCGACAAAAGCCGAGCCACCAAAACAGCTGCGGCGCCGTCTGAAGGAATGGACCCTTGCTTCCGGTCTTTTCCTCCAAGCGGCGCCGCAGCTTTTTCATACCCCGATAATGCCCCGGCAGTTGCGGTGAGATATGGACTGCTTACACCATCAGAGCCGCAAAACAATCCCTATTTCACCGCAACTAATGTAGGGGGCGAGTTAGATGGCCGAGTCTTTGGACAGCTCAAAGTAGTCGGGATGCAAGGCAATAACCGGACCCTGCTCCTCGGGCATTAGATGCAAATGCGTCTCTGCCAGATAGCTCGCCGTGTCGGTATCGCCCTTCTTAATGGCCTCGAGAATCCGGCGATGCTGCCCACGGATCGGCTCCCAGTCCAGATCCTGCGACACCATACGCAACCAGTTGTATCGCTCAAAATGCGTATTGACGCTCTTCATCCAATCCCACAACATGTGGCGGCCGGCAATCTCAAAACATGTCTCATGGAACAGGTTGTCCAGATCGAAAAAGCGACGCGTTTCACGATGATCGAGCGACTCGGACTCGGCAAGAATCTGCTCGAGCCGATGTTTTTGCTCGGGCGTGGCGGCCGAGCAACATTTAATGAGCACGCTTCTCTCGAGTTTCTCGCGCAAAAAGCAAGCGTTCTCGGCATGCTCCATGCTGATTTTTGAGACGTAGGTGCCGCTTTTGGGACGCGTTTCCACCAGCTCCTGCTCACGCAGGCGCACAAAGGACTCGCGAATGGGCGTGCGCCCGATTCCCGTCTCCTTTTCCAGACCAATCGCCGAAAGGCGCGTGCCGGGCTTGAGCTCGGCATAGATAATCTTGGAGCGCAATGCGTTGTATGCCTGGTCTTGCAGGCTCTGATTATGCTGGCGTTGTTCCATAAAGCCCTCGGATAAACCCTCGGTTAGTCGAATACCACCATGCAATACTATCGCATCGACACGCCCCAGCTCCCAATCAGTCTTTTTGGGACGGGGCTCTTTTAGCTACCCTGGCCCGCAGATCGGCCCCCTTGCCACAAAAGTGGCCCATCTACTACGTTAACACGGATAGCCTCGGCCATACCGAAAACCGTGAAAACAAAACCGCAGGCAGACAGCTTGTCGATTTTCGAAAAAGCCGACTATGGTTGACCCCTGCGGCTTAAACGTAGTAGATAGGCCCTTTTCGTGGCGCAGCACTACTGCACCCCAAATTGGCACCCCGAGCCCTCGTGAGTTGCCAACAAGCTGTTCGCCCAGCGCTTTGTGCGCGCGGCATTCGGGAAATAGCACCACCGTAAGAACCCGCAAACAGCGCTATACGTTGCTATATCTCACTATACTTTGCTATATCTTGCTATACTTTGCTATATCTTGCTATATCTTGAGCAAAGGTGGCTCACATGCAAACAAACCCTTTTAAGCCCACAGCAGGTAAAACACCTCCCACGATTATCGGCCGCGAAGATGTGCTCGAAGAATTCAATGAGGGCCTCACCAACGGGCCTGGTGCCCCTGGGCGCCTAATGCGCATAGCCGGCGTCCGTGGAACGGGCAAGACGGTCCTCCTTGACGAGTGCTCACGTTTGGCGCAAAGCCGTGGCTGGACGGTCATAAAAGAGGTCGCAACCGAGGGACTTTGCCAGCGCATTCTCGAACAGCTGCAGCCCAAATTCCAGGCCAAGCACGCCAGATTTGAGCCCACCGTAGCTGGCATATCCATCGGCAGCATAGATATTGAGCGAATCGGCCCATCGCTACGCGACGCCATGAGACAGACAATAACCAAGAATGGAAATGGCCTGCTCATCACTCTCGACGAGGTTCAAGACGCAGAGCTCGATGAGGTCCGAACGCTCTCCATTGCGATTCAGCAGGTTATCGGCGAAGACCTTGATATCGCCTTTGTTTTTGCTGGGCTGCCTTCGATGATTGAAAGCATCATCAACGGAAAGACACTTACGTTTTTGCGCCGTGCCCTCCCCTTTGACCTGAAGGCTGTGGCAGTAACCGAAGTGTCGTACTCCCTCGAGGAAACCATTGAAGCGTCTGGCATGGAGTTGCAGCCAGGTATTGCCGGCCAACTTGCCGAGGCAACGCAAGGCTATCCTTTCATGATCCAACTCGTTGGATACTACGCATGGCAGTTGGCGAGACGCGCACATACAGCGATTATTGGAGAAGAAGAAGCCGAGCGCGGCATTGCAACGGCACGCGAACGCTTCTGCGCCATGGTGATTGAGCCCGCGCTGCAGCGCATTCCGCCCACGTGCATCGCTTATCTGCTGAGCATGGCGTCTTTGGGGCAGACGAGCTCGACCAGCATGGTTGCCGATGCCCTAAACAAAACGCCTCAACAGGTGAGCTCCGTCCGCAGCCGCCTGTTAAGAGAATCGATTATCGAGGCTCCTTCGTACGGCAAGGTCTCATTTGCCATCCCCTACATGCGCGACTACCTCTGCGAACACAAAGCCGAACTGGAAGTTGAACTGTAGAAACGGCAACTGCCCTGCAAGACGAAAACCGTTTTCGTACGGATTTAAAGCAGACGTAAACGGTTTTCGTCTGTTTTACGTTCGGAAATAAGACGCAAATTGCACTTTCGTATGGTTTTACGCCAAACACAACACGCTTTCGTCCGGCTATGCGTCCCCAATCCAGACGAAAAAGGCCCCGAACTCGTGTGAGCTCGGAGCTTTTCGTGCCACGCATCTATGAGAGGGGAAATTTGATGCGCCCGGGCGCTACTCCATGTAGCCACCCTGGATGGCGGAAACTGCATGCTCGATAAAGAACTTGAGCGTGCCGGAGGTGTAACGATTAGCCTTAGGCTTCCAGGCGGCGCGACGCTCGGCCAGGACGGCGTCGACCTCGGCCGGCTCCATCTCCTTGCCGGCGATGCCCACGATGGACAGCGAGCGCTCGGGGATGTTGATCTGGATCAGGTCGCCTTCCTCGATCAGGGCAATCGGGCCGCCCACGGCAGCCTCGGGCGAAACGTGACCGATAGCCGGGCCCTTGGAGGCGCCGGAGAAGCGGCCATCGGTGATCAGGGCAATGCTCGCACCCAGCTCGGGATCGCTGGCGATAGCCTCAGTGGTGTAGAACATCTCGGGCATTCCGGAACCCTTGGGACCCTCATAGCGAATGATAACGGCATCGCCGGGCTTAACCTCATGCGTCAGGACGGCGTGAATGGCGTCCTCCTCGCAGTCGAACGGACGGGCCTTGAGCGTAGCCTGGAACATCTCACGCGGAACGACGGTGTGCTTGACGACGGCACCCTCGGGGGCAAGGTTGCCGTGAAGGATGGCGATGGAACCGTCGGTGCCGAAGGCCTGGTCAAACGGACGGATGATGTCCTCGCGCTTGAGATTCCACTTCTCAAGGTAACGACCGCACTTTTCGTAGTAACCGTTGTTCTTGAGGTCCTCGAGGTTCTCGCCAAGAGTCTTGCCGGTGACGGTCATAACGTCGAGGTGGAGCATCGACTTGATCTCCTCCATAATGCGCGGCACGCCGCCCGCATAGTAGAAGAACTGCGCCGGCCACTCGCCTGCGGGGCGAACGTTGAGCAGGTAGTGGGCGCCACGGTGCAGGCGATCGAAATCGTCGGCGGACATCTCGATGCCAAACTCGCGGGCGATCGCGGGAATGTGCAGCAGCGAGTTGGTGGAACCGGAGATGGCGCCGTGGACCATGATGAGGTTCTCGAAGGACTCCTTGGTCACGATGTCGCGGTGGCACAGGTTGTGCTCGGAGAGCCACACGGACTGACGGCCAGCCTCGCGCGCAAACTCACGCAGATCGGAGCTGGTTGCGGGCAGCAGGGCGGTACCGGGAAGCATAAGGCCCAGGGCCTCGGCGGTAACCTGCATGGTCGAGGCGGTGCCCATAAAGGAGCAGGCGCCGCAGCTGGGGCATGCGTTGTGCTTGGCAAACTCAAGCTCCTCGCGGGAGATCTCGCCGCGCTCGTAGCGGGCAGAAATCGCGCCGAGCTGCTCCAGGGTCAGCAGATCGGGACCGGCATCCATGACGCCGCCGGTAACGACGATGGAGGGGATGTTGATGCGGCCCATGGCCATGAGGTTCGCAGGCAGGCCCTTATCGCAGCTGGCGACAAAGACGCCGGCGTCGAACGGGGTGGCCTTGGCGTGGATCTCGATCATGTTGGCGATCATGTCGCGGCTGGGCAGCGAGTAGTTGATGCCGTCGTGTCCCTGGGCCTCACCGTCGCAGATATCGGTGCAGAAGTAACGAGCACCGTGACCGCCAGCCTCGGCAACGCCAGCACGGACCTCCTCGACCAGCTCAAACAGGCCGGCAGAACCCGGGTGCGAGTCGCCGAACGTCGACTCGATAATGACCTGCGGCTTGTCCAGATCCTCGATAGACCAGCCAGAGCCCAGGCGCAGCGGGTCCATCTCGGGGCTGATGGTGCGAAACTTGCCGGAACGCGGCTGCAGCTTGGCAACCAGGTCGGCTGCCTCCTGCTGAATCTGTGCCTTGGTCTTCTCGTCCATGATGCTCTCCTCTTTTGATTTGAACGGTTGTACCAATCGTTGGTTAATGAATCAGGTGTAAATGGGCACCGAGCGATGCGCTCGGCAAAAGATGCTTAGCTACGCGAACTAGGCGAAGAACGAAATCACCAGGGCGCAGGCAAGACCCGAAAGGCCGATGAGCGTCTCCATAACGGTCCAGGACTTGAGGGTGGTCTTCTCGTCAATCTCCAGGAACGAGGAGCACATCCAAAAACCGGCATCGTTGACGTGCGAGAGGGCCGTGGCGCCGCCGCAGATGGCACGCATGGCGGCCGAGCACGCAACCAACGACCAGGTCGTCTGTATCAAAGAGCTCTGCGACGAATCCGAGCGCCTGGCCGAGGCCGGTGAGGATTACTCCGCCGCCGACACCGCGTTCCACAATGCCATTGCCGAGAGCTCCGGAAACCTCGTCGTTCCCCGCCTGATGGGCGTGCTCAAGGCATCCGTCCCCCTCTTTATCGACGTGACCGGAAAAAAGCTCGTCGAGGAAACTATCCGCACGCACCGCGATGTGGCCGACGCCATCGCCTCGCGCAATCCCACCGCCGCGCACGACGCGATGTATCTGCACCTGGTGTATAACCGTAACATGATCGCAGAGGGCACGCAGGAACAGAGCGAATAAACGTCCGCGCGGCAAGGGCGAAATCACCGTTTACCTTTTAAAAGTGAACGTTCACCTGATTTTAGGAGAATCTGATTTTTAAATCATCCTCTTCTCCTATACTGACCTTGTATGAAAAGCAAGACTTATATAGATGAACGTTTCTTTTGAAAGGATCGCTATGTCTGATCTTATGGACAGCTTCCGTCTGGACGGCAAGGTCGCACTGGTAACCGGCGCCACCTATGGCATTGGCATGGCTATCGCCGAGGCGCTCGGAGAGGCTGGCGCCAAGATCGCCTTTAACGCACGTCACGCCGACAAGGTAGCCGAGGCCGAGAAGCACTACCGCGAGCTGGGCTTTGAGGCTCATGGTTACGTGGCAGACGTCACCGACGAGGCCGTCGTTGCCGAGCTCATCGCCAAGATCGAGGCCGACTTTGGCACCACGCCCGACATCCTGGTCAACAACGCCGGCGTTATCCAGCGCACCCCGATGCTCGACATGAGCGCCGAGGACTTCCGCCGCGTCGTCGATATTGACCTCAACGCACCGTTTATCGTGTCCAAGGCCTGCCTGCCCGGCATGATCGCCAAGGGCCACGGCAAGATCATCAACATCTGCTCGATGATGAGCGAGCTGGGCCGCGAGACCATCGCCGGCTATGCCGCGGCCAAGGGCGGACTCAAGATGCTCACCAAGAACATCTGCTCGGAGTTTGGCGAGGCCAATATCCAGTGCAACGGCATTGGACCCGGCTACATCGCCACGCCGCAGACCGCACCGCTGCGCGAGACGCAGCCCGACGGCAGCCGCCACCCGTTTGACCAGTTCATCATTGCCAAGACGCCAGCAGCCCGTTGGGGCACGCCCGAGGACCTGAAGGGCCCCGCCGTGTTCTTGGCTTCCGATGCATCGAACTTCGTCAACGGCCACATCCTCTATGTCGACGGTGGAATCCTCGCATACATTGGAAAGCAGCCTCAATAAGCGTCGCCGCAACTGCCCATATCAGGTTTCATCCACTCGTTTTTCATTTGAGTTGCGGTGAGATAAGGATTGGTTTTGGCTTCTATCAGGCAAAACAGTCCGTATTTCACCGCAAGTTAGAAATAGAAAGGTAATTCGCAATGAAAATCGCTCTGATCAATGAGAACTCTCAGAACTCCAAGAACCCCATGATCGAGGCTGCCCTTAAGAAGGTTGTCGAGCCCATGGGGCACACCGTCTTTAACTATGGTATGTATGCCGACGCCGACTCCAAGCCCCTCACCTACGTGCAGAACGGCATCCTTGCCGCCGTGCTGCTGAACTCCGGTGCTGCCGACTACGTCGTGACCGGCTGCGGCACCGGCGAGGGCGCCATGCTCGCCTGCAACTCCTTCCCCGGCGTGCTGTGCGGCCACGTTGCCGACCCGCTCGACGCCTACACCTTTGCCCAGGTCAACGACGGCAACGCCGTTGCCATGCCCTTCGCTCTTAAGAACGGCTGGGGCCAGGAGCTCAACCTTGAGTACACCTTCGAGAAGCTCTTTGGCTTTGGTTCGGGCAACGGCTACCCCGCCGAGCGTGTTGAGCCCGAGCAGCGTAACAAGAAGATCCTCGACGGCGTGCGCGCTGTGACCATGCGTCCGCTCGTCGACGTCCTGGGCGAGATCGATCAGGACCTGGTGAAGGGCGCACTTGCCGGCGAGCACTTCCAGGAGTACTTCTTTGCCAACGCCACCGACGAGACCATCATCGCCAAGGTTAAGGAGCTCCTGGGGCTCTAATCGCACGACTTATTGCAACTAACGCAAGCGACGGCCGTCCCACGTACGGGACGGCCGTCGCTTTTTGCTATTTACCGACTGACGCCGCGGAGACAGGTCCCCCATGCACCAAGGGGTTGGCTAGAGCTCGCAGGCAACCTTGTAGCCATCGCCGATGGCGTCGCGAATGTTGCCGCACTTGTTGGCATCGCCCAGCACGTGGGTGGCAACACCGGCAGCGGCAAGGTCGTCGGCCAACTTGGTATTGGGACGATAGCCCATGGCAAGCACCAGCGTATCGGCATCGGCGATGGTGTGGACCTCGCCGTCCTTCTCGTAGCTGATAGTGTCCTCGGTGATCTCGGTCACCTTGGCCTCGGTCAGCACGTGGACGCCCTTGGAGAGCATGCGCGTGATGAGCACCGCGCGACCGGCACCGCCCTCGTTGGCGGCGAGCGTCTTGGTCATCTCGATGACGGTGACATCGCGGTTGGCCGGCGACAGGTCGTTGACCAACGGGGCCAGGTAATCGGCCGTCTCGCAGCCAACGGTACCGCCGCCCACGATGACGATCTTCTTACCCGGGAAAGCCTTGCCACCCAGCAGGTCGTCGGCCGTCATAACCTGCTTAAAGCCCTGCATGAAGGCCGGAGCGATGGGCTCGGCGCCATAGGCCAGGACGACCTCGTAGCCGGCGTAGTCGCGCTGAATGTCCTCGGCAGTAAGCTCGGTGCCAAATACGCACTTCACGCCCGCCTCAGCAAGACGGCGATACTGATACTTGATCACACGGGTGAGTTCCTGCTTTGCCGGCGGAACGGCTGCGATACGCATCTCGCCGCCCGGTTCGTCCTGCTTGTCCACGAGCACCACGTTGTGGCCGCGCTTGGCGGCAATGAACGCCGCCTCCATGCCCGCAGGACCGGCGCCCACAACGAGCACGTTCTTGGCCTCGGCGGCAGGCTCGTAGCCGGCCTCGTCGCGCTCCACGTCCGGGTTGACAGTGCAGGAGATGCGCTTGCCGAACATAATGCCGTTCAGGCAGCGCAGGCAACCGATGCAGGGACGGATCTCGTCGGCGTTGCCGGCAGCCGCCTTGTTGCAGAACTCGGCATCGCACAGATTGGCGCGGCCCATCATGCAGATGTCGGCAGCGCCGTCCTCGATCAGCTCCTCGGCAATCCATGCCTCATTGATACGGCCGACGGTGGCAACGGGAATGTTCACATGCTTCTTGATCTCGCGCGAACAGGCAGCATGCGAGGCCTGCTGAGTACCGGCGGCGGGAATCGCGGAGCCGCGCTTGATGGTGGTGCCGCCCGACACGTGGATCATGTCGACGCCGGCCTTCTCCAGGCGACGCGAGACGTAGATCATGTCGTTGAGGGTCAGGCCGCCATCGGTGTACTCATCGCCCGAGATACGGACGTCGATGATGAAGTCCTTGCCGCAGCGCTCGCGAATCTCGGCGATGACCTCGAGCAAGAAGCGCATGCGGGCGTCGAGCGAGCCACCATACTCGTCGGTGCGTTTGTTATAGAGCGGGGTCAAAAAGCCGCCGAGCATGCCATGGGCGTGCGCCGCATGAACCTCGACGCCATCGACACCGGCCTTCTGCATACGCACGGCAGCGTCGCCAAACTGATGCGTGAGCTCGTGGATCTCGTCGACCGTGATGGGGCGCGGTGCCTCGCGGGCGTAAGACGGGCCCACGAAGGACGGAGCGATCAGGCGCGGCGTGCCCGGAACGTTAAAGGCCATGTAGGCAGGGTGGAAGAGCTGCGGCATAATCTTGCAGCCGTACTCATGCACGGCGGCGGCGAGCTTTTCCCAGCCGGGGATGAACGTGTCGTCGTAGCAGCACATGTCGCCCGGCAGATAGGTATAGGTGGGCTCGACCGTCACAACCTCGGTGATGATCAGGCCAACGCCACCCTTGGCGCGGGCACGGTAATGATCGACCAAATCGTCGGTCACATAGCCATGATCGGCAAGGTTGGTAGACACCGGCGGCATAAAGACGCGGTTCTTGACCTCGGTCGTACCGACCTTGATCGGGCTAAAGAGCATCGGATAGGCGGAGGACTCCATACAGGCTTCCTTTCGTTTAAGCCGCTCGGCGGCACTTGCAGACGTACCTATCGTATCAGTACCCGCCGCGTTCGCACTCGCTCGCACTCCCCACCTTCAATCCCGACCCTCACAAAAAAGTTGCGGTGGAATACGGAGCAATCGAGGCTTTTGACAGCCAAAACAGTCCGTATTTCACCGCAACTGATGGGTGGGATGGAATTGAGAGCTCAGATAGCCAGTCATGCCCTCATCCGCCACTCCCTCACCTACAGCGCGCCGTCCAGCATAAGGTTCACCTTGAGCACGTTGACCGTGGGCTCGCCGAACACGCCGAGGAAACGGCCCTTGGTGCACGCGGCGATGATGTCGCGCACCTCGTCCTCACTTTTGCCCGTGGCCTTGGCAAGGCGCGGGACCTGATACTCGGCGGCATCCGGAGAGATCTCCGGGTCGAGGCCGGACCCCGAGCACGTCACCAGGTCGACGGGCACAGCGTCCATATCGGCATCGGGGTTGGCGGCGCGGATCTTCTTCACGCGCGCGTCCACAAGCTGCCGATACTCCTCACTCGCCGGGGACAGGTTGGACGGGGCACCATACGCCATGAGCTCGCCGTCTTCGCCTTCGACAATTGACACGTTCTGGATACGACCCCACATGTGGGCTTCGTCATCGAAGTTCTGGCCGATGAGCTCGGAACCCACAACCTTGTCGTCGACCATAATAAGCGATCCGTTCGCCTGGTACGGAAACGCAAGCTGCGCGACGCCGGTCACCACAAGCGTGTATCCCAGGCCGCAGACGATGGTAAACAGCGCGAACACGCCGAGTGCGCGCGATGCGATACCTTTGAACATACATACCTCCGTCTACATCATGCCAATGCCGAACAAGGCCAGCAGCATGTCGATAATCTTGATGAATACGAACGGCGCCACGATACCGCCCAGACCCCACACCAGCAGGTTGTGGGTCAGCAGCTGGCCGGACGAAAGCTCGCGGTACTTCACGCCTTTCAGGGCGGCAGGAATCAGCGCGACGATGACCAGCGCGTTGTAGATAATGGCGGACAGCACGGCAGTCAACGGGCTGGTGAGCCCCAGGATGTTGAGGGCGTCCAACCCGGGGTAGATCGGCGAGAATAGCGCCGGGATGATGGCGAAATACTTGGCGACGTCGTTGGCGACCGAGAAGGTCGTGAGCGAGCCGCGGGTCATGAGCAGTTGCTTGCCGATACGCACGATATCGATGAGCTTGGTGGGGCTGGAGTCGAGGTCGACCATGTTGCCGGCCTCCTTGGCAGCCTGGGTTCCCGTGTTCATGGCCACGGCGACATCTGCCTGCGCCAGTGCCGGCGCGTCGTTGGTGCCGTCGCCGGTCATCGCGACCAGATGGCCCTCATGCTGGAACGCGCGGATCTTATCGAGCTTGCCCTCGGGCGTCGCTTCGGCCAGGAAGTCATCCACACCGGCCTCGGCGGCGATGGCGGCGGCCGTCAGCGGATTATCGCCCGTCACCATTATGGTCTTGATACCCATGCGGCGCAGATCGGCGAACTTTTCCTTCACGCCGGACTTGATGATGTCCTTAAGGTAGACGACACCCAGCACACATCGGTCCTTTGCCACGACCAACGGGGTGCCGCCCACCTTCGCAATGCGTTCGACGGCCTCGTCGCACTCCTTCGAGAACACTCCTCCGGCAGCCTCCACATAAGCGCGAACGGAATCGGCCGCACCCTTGCGAATCTCGCTGTCGGCGTAGTTCACACCGGACATGCGGGTCGCCGCGGTGAAGGGGATGAACTCCATGCCCTTATCCTCGAGTGTGCGGCCGCGCAGCCCAAACTGCTCCTTGGCGAGCACGACGATGGAGCGGCCCTCAGGGGTCTCATCCGCCAGAGAGGACAGCTGCGCGGCATCGGCCAGCTCCGCGGGATCGACGCCGTCGACCGGAATGAACTCAGCGGCCTGGCGGTTGCCCAAGGTGATGGTACCGGTCTTATCGAGCATGAGGATGTCGACGTCGCCGGCGGCCTCGATGGCGCGGCCGGACATGGCCAGTACGTTGGCCTCGTTCAGTCGCCTCATGCCGGCGATGCCAATGGCGGACAGCAGCGCACCAATGGTGGTGGGCGCCAGACAGACGAACAAGGCAACGAGCGTGGTCACAGCGGTGGGGTTCGCCATACCGTTGAGCCCTGCAGAGAAACTCGAGTAGCAGTACAGTGCGAGCGTCACGAGGATGAAGATGACGGACAGAGCAACCAGAAAGATCTCGAGCGCGACCTCGTTGGGGGTCTTCTTGCGCGCGGCACCCTCGACCATCGCGATCATCTTGTCCAGGAAGCTCTGGCCGGGTTCGCTGGAGATCTTGACGATGATCCAGTCGGATAGCACCGTGGTACCGCCGGTAACGGCAGAGCGGTCGCCGCCGGCCTCGCGGACCACGGGGGCGGACTCGCCGGTGATGGCGGACTCGTCAACGGAGGCAGCGCCCTCGATGACGTCGCCATCGCCGGGAATCTGCTCGCCGGCGCGTACGATCACCAGGTCGCCGCGCGTAAGCTCGGTGCCGGGAACGACGGTGAAGTGCTCCTTGTCCTCAACGGACTCGATGCGATGGGCCTCGACATCCTTCTTGGCCGCACGCAGGGAATCGGCCTGAGCCTTACCGCGGCCCTCGGCAAGCGCCTCGGCGAAGTTCGAGAACAGGTCTGTGAGCCACAGGATGACCGCGATGGCGACCACATAGTAGGTGGGCACACCCGCGTCCTGCACACCGAAGATGGAAGCGACGGCCAGGACGGAGGTCATGCCGGCGGAAAGCCACACCAGGAACATGACCGGGTTTTGAATCTGGACGCGAGGATCCAACTTGGCAAACGAGTCGCGGACCGCGCGGCCCATCATGTCTTTTTGCATAGCCATAAATCTGCGCCCTCCTTTACGCAATCATCTGGAAGAACTCGGCAACGGGGCCAAGCGCCAGGGCCGGGAAGAAGCTCAGGGCACCGATCAGCAGAACGATGAACACGAGCAGGAATACGAACATGCCGTTGGTGGTAGACAGGGTACCGGCGCTCTCGGCGACCTTACCTTTCTTGGCCAGCGAGCCGGCGATAGCCAGCGTACCGATGATGGGCATGAAGCGGGCGAACAGCATCTCGAGGCCGAGCATGACGTTGATCCAGGGAATGTTGCAGTTCATGCCTGCAAACGCCGAGCCGTTGTTGCCGCCGCATGAGGTGAAGGCATACAGCACCTCGGAGAAGCCGTGCGCGCCACCATTGTTGAGCTGGTCGGCAAGACCGGGCACCATGCAGGCGATGGCCGAACACACCAGAATGGCAAACGGAGTTGCCAGGCACAGGACAACTGCCCAGCGCATCTCGCCCGGCTCGATCTTCTTGCCCAGGAACTCAGGCGTGCGTCCGACCATGAGGCCGGCGATGAACACTGTGAGGATGGCGAAGCCGATCATGCCGTACAGGCCGCAGCCCACGCCGCCGAAGACGACCTCGCCCAGAGCCATCTGGAGCATCTGGACAAAACCGCCCAGCGGGGTGTAGGAGTCGTGCATGGAGTTAACCGAGCCGTTGGAAGCAGCCGTCGTGAAAGCGGACCAGGTGGAAGAGGAGGCGATACCGAAGCGGCTCTCCTTGCCCTCCATGTTGCCGCCAGCCTGGCCATCGGTCATCTCGATGTTGACCGCGCCGCCATCTGCCAGCTGCGGGGTGCCCGCATGCTCGTTGAGGGCGATGATGCCGGCGAAGATCACCAGCAGGATGAACATGGCGGCAAAGATGGCCTTGCCCTGCTTGGTGTTTTTGACGCCGATACCGAAGGTGAAGCAACAGGCGGCCGGGATCAGCAGCAGGCTGGTCATCTCGATGATGTTGGTGAAGGCACTGGGGTTCTCATACGGATGAGCGGAGTTCACTCCGAAGAAGCCTCCGCCGTTGGTGCCGGACTGCTTGATGGCGACCTGAGGAGCCGCGGGACCCTGGGGCAGGAACTGCTCGGTGACCACGCGCGCGCCCTCGACAACCTTGCCGTCGACCTTGACCGTGTCGCCCTCGATCTCGGCGCCGTCGATGACGCTCCAGCCGCCGTCTGCATTAGGCTGGACAGCGACGGGCTCTACGAGCTCAGCCTTCTGAGCCGGCTGGAAGTTGGAGATGACGCCACCGGCAGCCAGGCAGATGCCGAACACGAGGTTCAGCGGGATGAGCACATACAGGACGGTGCGGGTGAGGTCGACCCAGAAGGAACCCAGACCCTGCTCCTTGACCTGACGGAAGCCGCGGATCAGCGCGAACATGACCGCGATACCGGTGCCGGCGGAAACGAAGTTCTGCACGGTGAGACCCATGAACTGCACAAGGTAGGACAGGGTGGTCTCACCGGAGTAGGACTGCCAGTTGGTGTTGGTTATGAAGGAAGCAGCCGTATTGAACGACAGGTCCCATGACACACCCGGCAGGTGCTGGGGATTGCCTGGCAAGAAGGACTGAAACGCCTGGAGTGCCACAAGAGCCACGAGGCCGATCCCCGAAAAGACCAGCACGCTCGCCAGATAGCGCCTACACCCCATCTGCTCTGCCGCGTCGATGCGAAGCAGACGATAGACGCCACGCTCCACAGGAGCAATCACAGGCGACAGGAACGTATGCTCACCATCCATGATATGGGCCATGAACCGACCGAGCGGAACGGCCAGGACGACGAGCACGGCAAAGTACAAGATGTACTGAATCGCAGCGTCCATAGTTTACGAATCACTCCTCATCAGAATGTAGATGTAATAGATAAGGAGTCCAATGCAGACGACTCCGATGATGGGAATGAGGATGTCCATTTACCGCCCCTTTCACGCGCGGTCCGATGTCTCGGACGCCTGCTCTCGCAAGCGTCTGGGGACAGTAAACGCTTCTAGGGATTAAAGAGGCGTGAGGGCCGGGGCTCACGTCCTTAAGATGCCGTAAAGATGCAGGTAGAAAGCACTATTGCGGCTGCAGTGCGCCTATACTCGACCTCGCGAGCATACAGTGGCGTCCTCACCGCGTATGCACGCATGGACAACGTTTCAGAAAGGCTACGCTATGCAGCGCGACGCATCGGACACTCGCGTCAACCCAGACCTCATCCTCAAGGCAATTGAGAAAGACGAGGCCGCCGATGACGCTCGAACCAGCCGGGGACACCTCAAGATTTTCTTTGGCTACGCTGCTGGCGCAGGCAAAACCTATGCGATGCTTCAAGCCGCCCACGCCGCCAAGCGGCGAGGTGTCGACGTCGTCGCGGGATACATCGAGCCGCACGAACGTCCGGCAACTGCCCATCTTGCACAAGGGCTTGAGAACGTGCCCTGTAAACTCATCGAGCACAACGGCATTGCGCTCAGCGAGTTCGATCTAGATACGGCTATCGAACGCGCCCCTCAGCTCATCCTTGTCGACGAGCTTGCCCATACGAATGCGCCGGGGTCTCGCCACGACAAACGCTATCAAGACGTCGAGGAACTTCTACATGCGGGAATCGACGTCTATACGACCGTGAACGTTCAGCACATCGAGAGCCTAAACGACATGGTTGCATCCATCACCGGCGTTGTCGTGAGCGAACGAATCCCCGACCGTATCTTCGATGATGCCGACCAGGTCGAGCTCGTCGACATAGAGCCCGAAGACCTACTTGAGCGCCTTCGCGCCGGCCTCGTCTACCGTCCCGCACAAGCCGACCGAGCGCAACAGCATTTTTTTACCGTCGAGAACCTCACCGCACTCCGAGAAATCGCGCTGCGCCGCTGCGCCGATCGCACCGGCCACCTCACAGATGCCGCACGCGTGCTGGGAAACCGTGACTACTACACCAGGGAGCGTATCTTAGTCTGTGTCTCCCCGGCGCCGACCAATCCCCGCATCGTCCGTGCCGCCGCACGCATGGCGAAAGCGTTTCGCAGCGAGCTCGTCGCCCTGTTCGTAGAGAGCCCGCGCACGCAAGCCATGAGCGATGATGAGCGCGCCAAGCTTGCAGCCAATATCGCCCTAGCCGAGCAGCTCGGAGCACATATGGAAACCGTCTATGGCGACGACATCGCGTTTCAGATCTCCGAGTTCGCGCGCCTGTCGGGTATTTCGAAGATCGTCATGGGGCGCACGGGCGAGCGCAGCAGCGTCCGTCAGGCCCTCTTCGGCCGCAAATCTCTCGTAGAACAGCTCATAACATTCGCCCCGAACCTCGACATTTACATCATTCCAGAACAGTCGACTCCGCCCTCCCGACCCAAAGGACGCCGCCATGCGCTCGCCCTGCAGCCGCCCAGCAGCCGAAACGTGCTTCGCACGCTGGCTCTCTCTCTTGCCGCCACGGCGATCGGCACGGCTTTCCGCCATCTGGGATTTGCCGATTCCAGCATCATATCCCTCTATATCTTCACGGCCCTGCTGACCGCCGTCACCACGACGGGGCGTATCTGCACGATCGTATCGAGCGTGCTCTCTGTAGTGCTTTACAACTTCTGCTTCGTCACGCCTCTGTTTTCGCTCGCCAGCTACGACCGAAGCTATCTGGTCACGTTCGGCATCATGTTCGCCACCGCTATGGTCGCCGGCGAGTTAACTGCGCGCATCGCCGACAACGCCCGTACATCCGCCGAGAACGCATTCAAAACGCGCGTACTCCTCGAAACGAACCAGCTCTTGCAGCAAGCCCATAGCGCGGAGGAGTGCGCCCGCGTCGCCATGAACCAACTCGTCAAACTGCTAAAACTCGACGTGGTCTTCTACCCCGCCGAACACGGCACGCTCGGCAAGGCGCTCTATGAGTCCGCTGGCACCGAAAACCGATCCGCGTCGCTGCTCACCGACTACGAGCGCGCCGTTGCAACCTGGACCTACACCAACAACAAGCGCGCGGGCGCAAGCACGCGGACCCTGCCTGAGGCGCGCTGTCTCTACCTCGCGGTTCGCACCGGCGACAAGGTATTCGGTGTCATCGGCATCGCCCTGGAGGGGCGCGAGATCGAAGCCTTCGAGCATTCGATCGTCCTATCTATCGTAGGTGAATGCGCCTTGGCGCTCGAAAGCGACCGGGCGGCGCAAGAGCGCGAAGAGGCTGCGGTCTTGGCGAAAAACGAGCAGCTGCGCGCCAACCTTTTGCGCTCCATCGGCCACGATTTGAGGACACCCCTCACGGCTATATCCGGATCTGCGGCAATCCTTCGGAAGAGCGACGAGAAGCTCAGCCTCGAACAACGCTGCGATCTTGCCGATGCCATCTACGACGACTCCCTCTGGCTTATCGATACCGTGGAAAACCTCCTCGCCATCACACGCGTCGAGGACGGCACCATTCGCCTCAACTTAACATCCGAGCTCATCGACGAGGTCATCGAGGCCGCCCTCAGCCATGTCGCCCAAGCATCGCATGGACGTGCCGTCACCATCGAGCACACTGACGACATCCTGCTGGTACGCATCGACGTCCATCTCATCATGCAGGTGCTTACGAATCTCATCATGAACGCCTTCAAATACACGCCCGAGGACTCGACTGTCACCATCAGCGCACGTCGCGAGGGTGAGTTCATCGTGGTGGACGTCGCAGACGATGGGCCGGGTGTAGCAGACTGCGACAAGCCTCATATCTTTGAGCGCTTCTTCACCTCAAGCAATACGCGGCCCGTGGATTCGCGTCGAAGCATCGGCCTTGGGCTGTCGCTCTGCCGCTCCATCGTGGAGGCGCATGGCGGCGTCATCGAAGTTCGCGACAACCACCCCCATGGGGCCGTCTTCCGTTTTACCCTGCCCGCCGAGGAGATCGAGATTCATGAATAATGCCGCTAAGCCACGCATCCTCCTGGTCGAAGATGACCTGACCGTTCAAAACCTCGTTTCGACCGCGCTTGACCTCCACGGCTATGTCGTGAGCAAGGTTTGCAACGGCCAGGCCGCCATCATGGATGCGGTGTCGCACGGCCCCAGCCTCATCATGCTCGACCTCGGCCTTCCCGACATTGACGGCATCGAGGTCATCACGAAAATCCGAAGCTGGTCGGCAGTCCCCATTATCGTCATTTCGGCGCGCACCGAAGATTCCGACAAGATTGCAGCACTTGACGCAGGGGCAGACGACTACCTCACCAAGCCCTTTTCTGTGGATGAGTTGCTCGCGCGCGTCCGTGCGAATTTGAGGCGCTCCTCGATGGCGTCGAGCGAGTCGACAGAAGCGAGCACGTTCGACAACGGTCCGCTGCATATCGACTACGCCGCAGGATACGCGACGAAAGACGGGCGCGAGCTCTCGCTCACCCCAACCGAGTACAAATTGCTCGTCCTTCTGGCGAAAAACGTCGACAAGGTGCTCACCCACACCTTCATCACCCGCGAGATATGGGGCACGAGCTGGGACAGCGATCTGGCGAGCCTGCGCGTGTTCATGCGCACCCTGCGCAAGAAGATCGAGGCAGACCCCTCTCACCCCAAGATGATTCAGACGCACATGGGTGTCGGGTACCGCATGCAGCGTCTCTAGCCCGCCCAACAAAAAGTTGCGGTGGAATACGGAGTAGATAAGGCCTTTGACAGCCAAAACAGTCCGTATTTCACCGCAACTGATAAGGGTGGGATGGATTAGAGGCCCAGGTAGGATGTCATGCCTTCGACGGCGAGCTTGGCACCGGCCACGGCATGGACCACGGTGAGCGGGCCGTTGACCACGTCGCCGGCGGCAAAGACGCCCGGCACGGTGGTCATGCCGTGCTCATCGACCGAAAGCAGACCGCGATGGTCGGTCTCCAGACCGCCCGTCGTAAGCACCAGTTTGTCCTTGGGCACCTGCGAGGCCGCAATCACAACCGTGTCGGCAGACGCATGGTCGAGCTCTTCCTCATAGCCCACCACGTTGTTGTCCTCGTCAAAGATAGCCGTCTCAAACACCGGACCGTTATCGTCGATGGCACAAATCGCCTTGCCGCACACGATTTCGGCACCGTCAAGCTCGGTCAGCTCGACCTCGTCGTCGATGGCCGAGATATGGCGCGAGCGGGCATACACAGTGACCTTGCGAGCGCCCGAGCGCAGGGCCGTACGGGCAACATCCATGGCCACATTGCCGGCGCCGATAACCGCCACGTTCTGCCCGATTGCCACGCTCGCGGGATCGACCAGATAATCGATGCCAAACAGCACGTTGCCGCGCGACTCGCCGGGAATACCCAACTTTCGAGCTCGCCAGGTACCGGTACCAACAAAGACCGCATCGTAGCCGTCGCGCAGCAGGTCATCGATGTGCAACGCGCCGCCGATGGTGGTCGAAGGGCGCACACGCACGCCGAGCGAGCACATCACGTGGCGATACTTTTGCACGAGCGCACGGGGCAGGCGGAACTCGGGGATACCGTATTCCAGCACCCCGCCGATCTCGGGGCGCTGTTCAAATACCGTGACGGCACAGCCCAGCTGGGCCATTTTAATGGCCACGGTAATACCGGCGGGACCGGAACCGACCACAGCAACCTGTTTGCCGCACGACGACGCGGGCGTCCACTCCTTACGATCCAAATACGCTGTCGAGATATAGTTCTCGATGCTCGAGAAATGCACAGGTGTGCCCTTGCGGCCCTGGATGCAAGCACCCTCGCACTGGCCCGAATGGTTGCACACCATGGAGCAGACCGCGCTCATGGGATTGTTCTGGAACAGCAGCTCGCCCGCTTCTTCTAAACGACGCTGTTTGAACAGGTCGATGACCTGCGGAATAGGCGTCTGAACCGGGCAGCCCTTAACCTGACAGAACGCCCTTTTACAACCTAGGCAACGATTCGCCTCTTCGACAATGTGGATAGCCACGCAACTCCCCTTTTTAATGCAATCCAATGGGGCGACGATAAAGACCCTTCACCGCCGCCCCCATACAGGTAATCTCAATCTGCCGACACGGCAAAAGCCAATGCTATAACTCGCGATGCGGAGCCCCGCAGCGAGCGGACATGTGCTCGAGTGTCGCCAGGCAGTCAGCCGCCGTCGCCGGCACGCTGTTCTCGACCACGCAGGGAATCCCAGGGCAGGCGGCGGCAGCCCAGGCCACCACGGGCTCAAAGTCATAGCGACCCGTCTCGCCCACGCCGTGGCACACCAGGCGTGAACCCGTACCGTCGCACCAACCGGCTTCGTCCTCGTTATCAACGACCTCAAAATCCTTGGCGTGCAGCACGCGGATCTTACTGCCGCATAAGTAGAGCATGCGCGCTGTGATTTCCTGCGCTTCGTCAACGACGCTGGGGTGCAGCAGCGACACTGGGTCGTAGATCACGCCGAGCGACGGGCTCGAGACGCGCTCCAGCACCTCACGGCAGCGATCCGGCGTATTAACCGTCTCGTTCCAACCGGGCTCGATCAGTATTTGCCCGCCCACAGCCTCGGCCCGATCGCAGACGTGTGCAAGTCCGTCTGCAAACGCATCGAGTGCCTCGTCGGTCATGCGGTCGTCCGCGACGCGGTTCTGCGCATTGGGACGACCGGTCTCGGTGCCAACCGGGCATCCGCCGAGCATCTGGGCAAAATTCAAGCACGCCTCGTACTCGGCAATGTTATCCATGAGCTGTTGTCGATCGGGCGTCGCCAGATTCTTATAACAGCCGAGTACGGCGACCGAAACGCCCGCCTCGTCGAGCACCGCACGCAAATGGTCGGCAAGCTCGCGGGTCAGGCCGCCTCGATCGATCCCCATCGATGCGTAGAGCACCTTGCTCGGCAGTTGAATGCACGAAAAGCCCAGCTCTCACGCCATACGAATGCGTTCCTCGACGGTCCCCTGCGGAAGGTCGTGCAAACGTACGCCCGGAGTAATAGCCCCCACGTTATTCACATCCCTTATGAGCGTTGATGCCCGGGGTGTATCCGCCAAACGGGTCCTCGATGGAGCACACGCCCGAGGGGGCGAGCGGATCGCGCTTACCGGCCAGCTTGTCGTGATGCATGGTCTCGATATAGGCAAGCACCAGCGGCGCCACACCCTTTGCATCATTTTTGACCACGGGCTCGCTCATGTAGTAATCAAACGTGCCCTCGCGGTGCGCGGTGTTTCCCAAGCCCGCAACCAGGCAGATGTTGTCGAGCGCCAGCTGCCCGTCACACTCGGACAGGCAGGTTTCGCAGATGCCATCGAAGGCGCGACGGCCGTACTGATAGTAACGCTCGCCCAGCACGCCCAGACGCACGCCCTTCATGATGGCGTTGGCAAAGATGGCGCTGCCCGACTCCTCTAGGTAGTTAGGGGCGATATTGGGCAGGTTGATGACCTGGTGCCACATGCCGGTCTTCTCGTCCTGATACGGCAGCATGGCGTCGATCAGATCGTGGAACATCTTGCGGATCTCGTCCTTCTCGGCTGACATCGAAGGCGGCATGAGCTCCCACGTGTCGATGAGCGCCATGGCGAACCAGCCCTCGGCGCGCAGCCAGAAGTTAGCCGAAAGGCCGGTGACCGGGTCGCACCAGAACTGTTTGCGACTCGCGTCGTAAGCGTGATAGTACAGACCGTTGAGGGGGTTGCGCATCAGGTCATGCACAACCTGGAACATATGGAAGCTGTCCGAGCAGGCACGACGGTTGTGGAAGCTCAGCTCATACTGCATGTAGAACGGCTGCGCCATATACATGCCGTCGAGCCAGATCTGGTTGGGGTAGACGGCCTTGTGCCAAAACACGCCCTCTTTGGTACGCGGCTGGGTTTCGAGCTGACGATAGATGGTATCCATGGCGGCGCGATACTTGGGCTTGCCCACCAGGTCATAGAGCTTGTAGAGGGTCTTGCCCGCATTGACGTTATCGAGGTTGTACTCCTGCGGGTTGTAATGCTTGATGGTGCCGTCGTCCTGGACAAAGAAATCGATATAGTCGTCGGCAAAGGTCAGGTAGCGCTGCTCGCCCGTGATCTCGTACAGTTCGATGAGCGCCTTGATCATGCAGCCGTCGATATAGTTCCAGGTGTTCTCCTTACCGGCACGAATCTTTTCGATATTCCAAGCCGGCGCCTGCGGCGTAGAGGTTTCGATCAACTGCTCGATATAACGGTCCAGGATTTGATTGCAACCCATTGCTGTCCCCTCTGACGTTAATGATAGGTGAACGTTACCCCTAGTGTAACGCGAACGGGGAATATAGGGTGAACGTTAACCCTATATTCCCCGCAAACGGCAGACTTTTAGCGGCAAACGGCGGCTAAGCCCGCGGCGATGCGATGCGCCAGGCGCTCATAGCCGGCAGGACTGTAATGCAGACCGTCCGGCATATAGAGCTCGCGGTGCTCCGGCAAAAACGGGCTGATGCCGCTTTGCGCATACAGGTCAATCACCGGCACGGAGTAGCGGTCGCAGACTTCAAGCATCGCTCGCACGTAGGCGGCCTGCGTCAACCCCAGGTGGTTGAGCTCGTCGCTTGCCGGGATATCCTTCTCGTGCTTACCACTCGTCTTGCATGGCGTCATAAACACGAGCTTTGCCTGAGGTGAGCGCGCCGTGATGGTTCGGATCAGATAGTCGACCGCACCATAGAACTCATGCACATCGGTGCTGCCCAACTCGCCAAGCGGCACGTTGCGGCTAAAGTCGTTAACGCCGCCAAAGACAACATAGACATCGGCCGCATCGTCGATGCCGTCCAAGCGCTCGACAAATGAATCGCTGCGGTCGGCCTTGATGGCGATACGCGAACCCTTGATGCCAAAGTTCTCGACGACTGCACCTCCCAGCAACGCGCCCAGATGCGAAGTCCAAGAGATGTCGTTGCCGCCTGCGCCGCATCCGTTATCCCCCCATGTGGTCGAATCGCCAAAGCAGCAAATGGTCGATTCACTCAAGTTCTTCGTTTCCATAATCTTCTCCTCATCCGCCCATTGGCGGCCATACAGGTACGTACCGTTTATTTGCAGCATGCCGAGGGGCTATGCACGGTCGCATTTCGCAACGTGCGAATCGAGCCATTCGATATCCTCGACAAGATGTGTCACTCCCAGATGGTGTTCACCCGGACACACCTCGTGCCGCAGGCCATCTCTGCGACTCAGCAACTTGTAGGCATCGAGCACGATCTCGAGCTGTTCATCGACATTTTTCAGCCCGCGCGAACCGTTCAGATGATCTTCTTCGCAGCTCTGCACTAACAACGGGCGCGGCGCAATAAGCGAGGCAATATCGCCCATGTCGAGCAAGCGCCAAAGTCCGGGTGTGTAGTTGCAGCTGCAATTGCCGTTGAGGTGCAGCAGCGAATCATCGACACCGTACAGGTAGCCCGAGACAAACGTCTTACATACGCGTGGGTCGAGCGCCGCCAGATACAGCGTCATGTATCCGCCGCCCGAAAAGCCAAAACAGCCCAGGTCGTCCATGGCAATGTCGCCGCGCGCCTCTAGGTAATCGATCAGACGCATGTTATCCCAGGCGTTGAGACCCGCAACGGTAAGTCCCAGCGGCTCGGCCATGCGCGCCTGGTTTAGGCACGTGCCGCGCAGAAAGCTGTTCTCGTCATCGCCCTGGCCCTTCCAGTCACGACGGTATCCCCAACCGCGTGCGTCGGGGCAGACGGTCACGTAACCCATACGCGCCAAACGCAGACCGTAGTCGTAATTGAACTTACGCACAGCATCATCGACCGCCGGCACGCCCGTCACGCCCGCAACACTTGCGGCGCCTGCTCCCTGATGGCCATGCGGGCAGATATAGCAACACTTGCGGCCGTGTGCATCGAGCTTAGGCGACTGCGGCTCGAGCAGGTAGAACGGCATCCAAACATCGCGCTCGACCTGCAACATCGCATGGGTGCGCACGATGCCGCCGGCAACCCGCACGCGGCTGAGCTCACGAATCTCAATCGGGACGCGGTCCATAAGCGAAAGGCCCAAAACATCGTACAGACGAGTCCTGGTCGCAATCTTCCATGCCTCAAAATCTGCAGGAGTCTTGCCCGTAAAAGCAGCCGAACGCCCCTCGCGCTTCAGCCGGGCACGCAGCGCAGGTTCGTCTTCGCAGTACGTCTCGATGTGCACGGTGCGGCCGTTGGCAGACAGTTCAGCCGTCTCAACCGCATCACCGTCGCCGCCCTCGGGATCCCAGCCATCCCCACCGGCAAGCACCTGCTCGCGAGCGTACCCGGCGGCAGCCATCACATCGAGTTCATTCGCCCACGGCACCCAGCCGGTAGTATCACCCGCCGGCCCATGCAGAATCGCGCCAGCATACTGCACGCAGTTGTGTGCCGCCGGCTTATTCCAATCCCACCAGCCTTCGCGCTTGATATGTCGCCCCAGCCAGCAATCGATCAGCACAGTTTGCGCCCATTCGCGCCAAGGACGACCCAGGTAGACCGAATCCGGCGCCACGCCATCCGGAGCTGTAAACGAACAGCCGTGGAACACAAAGCCGTGCGGCTCGCCTTCGGGCGTCGACGCCGCCGTCACGTAGCCGTTCACGTCCATATCGCGGTTGAGCGAGCGAATCTCGCACCCCTCAAAGTAGGCACGCGCGCCGCCAAAGATAAAGTCGACATCGCCCTCGATCCGGCAACGTCGAAAATACTGGCGCCCCACCCGGCGCGGCGCATACTGTTTGGGTCCTATAAACCCGCCCGGTTTGGCCTCATGCGGCGGCAGCGGACCCAAAAACAGCGTGTCTTGGTGTCCCTTAATGCAGCAGGCATCGACAACCAGACGGTCGCCATCAGCATACAGGGCAATCGCTTGACCGACCTCGCGCCCATCGCCCGCATCGTTTTCGATCGTGAGGTTCTCGAGCCGTACGTCGTCGGCATCGACCAAAACGGTATAGGTCCTAAACGTGCCGAGCGTGCCGTCGACGCCCGAGCCGTCCTCCGAAGGCATCTTGGCACCCAGGCTGCCCACGATACGCACGCTGTCGGCCGTCTCTCCCTCAATCGTCACATGCGGGCGATGAATCTCGACCCGTTCGCGGTACTCACCCGGCTCGATATGGATTGTCACCGGCCGTCCGTCATTCGGACAGGATTCGTCAATTGCCTCCAAGGCCTTAGAGATACTGTGATATGCCCCCGCACGCTCGGGCGAAACCTCAAAAAATCGTCTCTCACTCATCATCAGTCACCGCGTCCTTTCGTCGTAGACCGTCTACGTTGCAGTTTCGGCATATAAAAAGTTCGCGCAATGGGTCGGGAAGGCCCTGCCCATCGCGCGCCACGACATACCGAATGTAATTGTTTAGGAGCAAACGCCTACGCACGGATAACCTTGTCGACGTTCTGGAGCTGCAGTTCCTCGCCGTCCTGGCCCTCGATCACCACATTTTGCAGGTCGAGTACCTTGACGTTTTGCGCGATGATGCCCTGGCGCACCATGGGCTCAACGCCGCAGGCCATGGCCGGGACAAAGGGCTCGGCATCCGGCGCGAAGGTCACGTGGACATCCTGGAACGTCAGGCGCGTCACTTTGCTCTCGGGCAGGCCCGTGATGTAAGCAGCAGCCGCGTGGCAGTTAGTAGCCTCGATATCACAAAACGTCGTGGCACCAAAGCCAGGTGTGCGGTCGTCGACGGGCAGTGCCTCGCGAGACTGCACGTAGTCGGTCTTGCCGTCCTTGTCGCAGAAGTAGAACGAGTTGACCACGAAGGGCGTAAGCACCTCGTCCATACGAATGTGCTCGAAGGTGATGCCCTCGTTAACGGCGTCCTTGCCGCGCCCGCGGCGGGTCTTGACGCGCAGGCCGCGGTCGGTGCGCTCAAAGAGGCACTTGCTCACGGTAAGGTCCTTGATGCCGCCGGCAGCCTCTGAACCCAGGACCACGGCGCCGTGACCATCGTGCATGTAGCAGTGAGAGATCAGCACGTCGTGTGTGGCGGGACGAAGCTCGGGCTCAATGCCCAGCTTGCCGCTCTTGATGGCGATGCAGTCGTCACCCACCGAGAACTGACAGCCAAGGATGCGGACAAAGCCGCAGCTCTCGGGATCGAAACCGTCGGTGTTGTGGGAGTTCTTGGGGCCCTCGATGGACAGGCAGAGCGCATCGACGTGCTCGCACAGGATGGGGTGGATGTTCCACGCCGGGCTGTTGCGGACGGTGAAGCCGGCAAGGCTCACGTTTTGGCACTCGGACAGGAAGATCATGCGCGGACGGGCGACCTCGCGGCCCTCCTCCGGGCGAAAGATGTTCTTAAAGTCCTTGTTCCACCAGTTGTCCTCGGCAAAATCGGTCTGACCGTCAATCGCGCCGCGACCATAGATGCACACGTCGTGCACGCCCAGACCCGTAAAGGTAGAACAGTAGGTCGAGAAGCTCTCCCCCTCCCAGCGGCCCAGGGGCAGCATATCGGTACCGGCATAACCGGCGCCCTCGTTGCCCGTGACCGTTCCCGGAATGTAGGCAAGCGCGGCACGATCGTGGCGGGCCAGCAGCACCGCTCCCTCGGCGAGCTCGATGTTGATATTGCTCTTAAGGAAGAGAGACTTGATGCGATAACTACCGGCGGGGATCAGCACGCGGCCACCCTTGGGGCAGGCCATGATGGCAGCCTGGATGTTGGTGGTGTCATCATGCTCGGCATCGCCCTTGGCGCCACAGTCGCGAACGTTGATGGTAAAGGGCTCAGCCGGCGTGGTGACACCTACGCTCAGCTCACGCTCGCCACAGACAAAACGGACCAGGTTGCGCTTGCCGGGGGTCAGGCCGTCGACATAGGTCTCGACCGTATTCGTGGTACCGGCGGGCTCGTCGTTGACAAAGATCTCCCACGTATCGGCGCAGGTAAAGTAACCGCCGTCGTCAAGCTCGATAACCGCCGCGCGCGCGTTGCGCCAGATAACGTTCGTCTCCATGGGTTTCTCCCTCAAAAAGATGCTCTAAAGGCAAATTGTACGCTGTTGAAAAAGGGCCGTGCCTGCCGGCGGAATTCCGGTGGCACGGCCCTGTGATTTGGACGATATGTCGGCCTTACTCGGCGGGAGTTACGCTACCGTCCTGGAAGCCAACGTTGTTGTGGGCAAAGCAGTCCTCGTACTTAAAGCCGGAGAGCTCCTCGCAAAGCGCCTTGACCTCGGGCTTGACGTCGGCCATCTTGCCACCCTCCTTGACTCGGTGAATCTCGTCGCAAAGGACGTCGCACTGCTCCTTGTCGATCTTGATGCCGCGGGCAAGGACGGCCGCAAGCAGGAAGAAGCCGGCGCAGCCGATGATCATGTAGCCGCAGATATACAGAGGCACGGTAGCGGGCTGGGTCACGGCGTCGCTATTGCCGGCGGTCTGAATGAAGCCGGAGGCAGCAAGGACGATAGCCCACACGTTGACGGCGATAGCCTGGGCGATCTGCTGGCAGAGCTGCTGCGCGGAGCTGTAGATGCCCTCGCGACGACGCAGGGTGATGAGCTCATCGACATCGGGGATGTAGTTGAGCAGAACATCGGGCAGGTACTGGAAGCCGACGTAGAAGAACTTCCAGATGGCGAAGATGATGGGGTAGGCGATCATGGCGATGGCGACCGTGGAGGTGCCATTGATCTGACCAAAGGCGAAGTAGTTGTAGGCGATGATGCACGCAGCGCAACCGACGTTGGCCAGGTACCAAGACTTGTGGAAGCCCTTCTTGGCCATGAGAGCGACCCAGATGGCGGTGCAGACGATAGCGACGACCTTGCCAGGCATCTCCATCACGGACTCGTAGGACTTAGGAATCTGCAGGCAGTAGACGATGAAGAAGGACAGGCAGGCAGACCAGCAGGCAGCAGCGAGCTTCGTGGAGACCTGTGCGTACAGGACCTTGCGGAAGGACTTGTTGCGGAAGGTGGAGATTACGTCGATGAAGAACTTCTTGATACCCTCGCCGACGCTCTCGATCTTCTCCTGAGCGACCTCCTCGGGGGTGTGCTCCCACGTGGACAGGTACACGCAGAGCAGCGAGATTGCCATGACCGAAGCGTTGATCGTAGCGATGATGAAGTAGCTGAACGGGTTGGTCTCGCCGAAGGTGCCAAAGCCGAAGCCCACAAGTGCAGCCATCAGGAAGCCGGCGGCGTTACCAAAGAGATGCTTGTAGCCGGTGAGGTACGTACGCTCCTTGAAGTCGTCGGTCATCTCGATGGTAAGCGGCGACAGGTTGGCGGTGCAGAACGTATACGCGACGTTGTAGATCAGGTACAGCACAAAGTAGTACGGGAAGCCAAACGGCGTAGCCACGAAGATGAGCGGCTCGGCGATCATCATCGGGATGGCCAGCAAGATCCAGAAACGACGACGACCAAAGATGCGGCCAATCTTGGTGGCATAGAAGTTATCGGCCACAAAGCCCATCAGCGGGCAAAGAATAGCGTTGACATAGATGGCAAACGAGCTGATCAGTGCAGCCTCGCCTGCGGACAGGCCACACTCCGTGGACAGGAACAGCACCATGTAGCTGTGCGTAAAGGTCAGGGCACCGGAATTGAGCATACCGCCCATACCAAAGCCCAAGCGCGTCCAGAATGTGATCTTACGCTTTTTTCCGATCTTATTAGTCATCGAGCTCCCTCTCTTTTCTCGATTGTCTTGCAGCAAGACATTGGAGTCCACACTGACATCTGTCTGCCCAGCGTTCAGGGTGAACGTTTAGTTAGATTATGCGCGATTGCTTATGACAGGTGAACGTTCACTTGAATAATATCCTTGAACGGTCGATTTTTACCGCTGAACGGACACAATTGAGATCCTCACACCTATTTTCTGCTGGTAAGGGTGCCATGCTGGACAGCCATGAGATAGGTGAACGTTTATCAGATTTTCCAACATATTCACTTAACCACGAAACGAAAAAGCCCCGCCGGGAACACTCCCGATGGGGCCGGTGACATCTCGCTATGCTTGGGCGCACTTGCCGCTACAAGCAGACGCCGTCCTTCCAGATACTGATCTCGTGACAGCCACGGCGCTCAGCACTCGTGAGCTTACCGCTCGCCGTCTCCAGCACCAGCTGGTACAGATCGTGGGCAGCCTCGTCGAGCGTACGCTCACCCGTGGCAATCACGCCAGCGTTAAAGTCCATCCAGTTGGCCTTGTGGTCGCACAAACGCTGATTGGTGAACACCTTGAGGGTAGGCGCCGGCGCGCCAAACGGTGTGCCGCGGCCGGTCGAGAACAGAATCACGTGGCAGCCGGCAGCCGTCAACGCCGTGGTGGATACCATGTCGTTGCCCGGACCGCACAGCATGTTCAGGCCGTGTTTATTTGCCTGGCCGGCATACGGCAGCACGTCGACGATGGGGGCAGATCCGCCCTTTTGCACGCAGCCGCAGCTCTTGTCCTCGAGCGTGGTAATACCGCCGTCCTTGTTGCCGGGACTCGGGTTCTCATAAACGACCTCGCCGTGGCTAATAAAGTAGTCCTTAAATCCATTGAGCATGTCGGAGGCAGCGTTAAAGACCTGCTCATTCTCGCAACGGTCGAGCAGGATGCTCTCCGCGCCAAACATCTCGGGCACCTCGGTAAGCACCGACGTGCCGCCACGGGCGACGACCATATCGCTCACGCGACCGATCGTGGGGTTGGCGGTAATGCCCGAAAGACCGTCGGAGCCGCCACACTTAAGACCAATGACCAGCTCGGAGGCCGGAATGGGCTCGCGCTTGGACTGCTTTGCCAGGTCTGCCAGCTCGGCCAGAATCTTGTGACCCTCGATTTGCTCGTCGGCTACATCCTGGCAGGTGAGAAAGCGAACGCGCTCGTGATCGAAGTCACCGAGCTCGTCGAGCACCTGCTGGTGTGTGCAGTTCTCGCAACCGAGCGACAGGAACAGCACGCCGGCCGCATTAGGATGACGCGAGAGCGCCACCAGCAGACGACGCGTCTGGGCATGGTCGGCGCCGGTCTGCGAGCAGCCAAAGGGATGCGGGAAGTAGTAAACACCCTCCAGCGAGCCATCGACCAGATCCTGGGCCTGCTCACACATGGCACGGGCGACTTCGTTGACACAGCCGACCGTGGGGATGATCCACAGCTCATTACGCGTCGCGGCACGACCGTCGGCGCGGCGGAAGCCCATAAAGGTCTCAGGCTCAACGGGATCCACGACCGGATGCGTGGGGTTGTAGGTGTACTCGACCTCGCCCGAAAGGTTGGTCTTGACGTTATGTGTATGAAGCCACTGACCGGGCTGGACATCGCCCGTCACATGGCCGATAGGAAGGCCGTACTTGATGACGTCCTCCCCCGCGGCAATCGAGCGCACGGCCATCTTATGACCCTGCGGAATATCCTCCGCGGCCACGACCTCGCCCACCCCGGGAACCGCGACGGCGGTGCCCTTGGCAAGCGGCGACAGCGCGACGATCACGTTGTCGGCCGAATTGATCTGGATAGTGTTCATTGCAAATGGTCCTAACCCTACAGGTTGAGCAGAAGTCGAGACGCGGGCACGCCGTCCCGCGCCCGCGTCTGCGCCGGAAATTTACGCCTGAGCGTTGGCGAAGGCCTGCTTGGCGCCCTCGGCACGCACGACGGCGAGCGCGCTGACGACAAACTCCTCAAGACCCGCGATCTGCGTAAGGTCCTCGCCCCACATCTGCTCGTTGGTGAGCACGTCGTGCACCAGCTGGGCATCGTCGGCGCCGGCATGGGCGGCGTAGAAGTCGAGCACGAAGGCGTCGTCCTGAGCGGTGTACTCGGTGCCGTCGGAGCGACGCAGGTGCAGGCCGTCGCCCTCGCGGGACACGAGCTCCTGCGTGTAGAAGGAGATGAGCGTAGCGAGGCTCGTCGCCAGGCACTTGGGCAGGTTGCCGGTCTCGGCAACGTAGTCCTTGAGCGTGGGCAGGTCGCGAGCGCGCCACTTAGCCGTGGAGTTGAGGCAAATGGAGAGCAGCGCGTGGTCGATAAACGGGTTGTCGAAGCGGTTTTCGACGGCGGCGGCAAAGGCCTTGCAGTCCTCGACATCCAGGTCGGCGGCAAGCGTCGGAATGACCTCGTCGTAGAGCATGGTGTTCATGAAGCCGCGAATGGTCTCGTCATGCATGCAGTCGCGCACGATATCAAAGCCGGCAACCCAGGAACCCGGAACGAAGGCGGTGTGGGCACCGTTGAGGATGCGGACCTTGCGCTTTTTGTACGGGGTGACATCGGGGGTCACAAAGACGCCGGGGAGACCGGCCTTCACAAAGGGAAGATTCTCGGCAAGCGACTCGTCGCCCTGGATACCCCACATCTGGAAGGGCTCGCGCACGGCCAGGAAGGGATCCTCGTAGCCCAGACGCTCGGCCACGGCAGCGGCCTCCTTAGGATCGCGGATGCGGCCGGGGACGATGGTGTCGACGAGCGTGGTGCAGACGGTGCAGTCGTTGGCCATCCATTGCGCAAACTCGTCCTCCCAACCCCAGTCGCTCACGTACTGGTTCATGATGCGCAGCAACTCCTCGCCGTTGTGATCGATGAGCTCGCAGGCGAGGACGATGACGCCCGGCTTACCGGCAGCCCAGCGGGTGTGGAGCACCTGGGCAAGCTTGGCGGGGAAGCTCGCAGGTGGCATGTCGTCGGCCTTGCAGGACGGGTCATAGGCGATACCGGCCTCGGTGGTGTTGGAGACGATGATCTCTAGGTCGTCGGAGACAGCGACCTCCATCATGGCACGGTAGTCGTCCTCACGATACGGGTTAAGGCAGCGGCTGCAGGCGCTGATCACGCGGGGCTCGTCAACCGTGTTGCCGTTCTCCTTGCCGCGCACCAGCACGGTGTACAGGTCGTCCTGGGCATTGATACCGTCGGCAAAGCCAAAGGCACCGCTGATGGGCTGCACCATGACGACCTTGCCGTTCCAGCCGGTAGCCTCGTTGCCCATGTCAAAGAAGCGGTCGACGAAGGCGCGCAGGAAATTGCCCTCGCCAAACTGCAGAACCTTCTCGGGAGCATCCTTGGGCAGCAAATAGCCCTTGTAGCCGATCTTCTCGAGCGCATCGTAGCTGATGTTCTCCATCTATGTGTCTCCTTAGATGTCTGTTAGCGTGCAAGCAAAACGGGGCCCCGCGTGTGGCAACGGCGCCCAGGGTTCGATGTGATTCGATGCGGGCTTAGGCCTCGACGGTGTCCAGGTCAAAGCCAAAGTAGCGGACCGCATTGTTGTAGCTGATGTCGCGCACGATACTGCCCAGCAGCTCCATGTCGGCCGGGTACTTGCCCTGCTCGACCCACTCGCCGATCACGCTGCACAGCACGCGACGGAAGTACTCGTGGCGCGGATAGGACAGGAAAGAGCGGGAGTCGGTAAGCATGCCCACAAAGTTGCCCAGCACGCCCTCGTTAGCCAGAGCCGTGAGTTGCTCGCGCATGCCGACCTCGTTGTCGTTGAACCACCAGGCGGAGCCGTTCTGGATCTTACCGGCGGTCGGAGCCTCCTGGAAGCAGCCCATGACGGTATCGATCATGGTGTTATCGATGGGGTTCAGGCTGTACAGGATGGTCTTGGGCAGGCCGCAGGTCTCCTGGATGGAGTTGAGGAAATCGGCGAGCTGGTCGGACGGCGTGTAGTTGGAGATGCAGTCGTAGCCGGTGTCGGGACCGAGCTTGGCGAACATGGCGCGGTTGTTGTCGCGCTTGCAGCCAAAGTGCAGCTGCATGGCCCAGCCCAGACGGACATACTCACCGGCAACGAACTGCATAAAGGCAGTCTTGTACTTGAGGACTTCTTCCTCGGTGAGCGGCTCAGCAGCCAGGCCCTTGGCAAAGATGGCCTCGATCTCGTCGGCAGTAGCCGGGACGTACATAACGTAATCGAGTGCGTGGTCGGAGGCGCGGCAGCCCAGCTCGTGAGCAACGTCGTAGCGCTTGGAAATGGCGGACTTCATGCCCTCAAAGTCGCCGACCTCAACGCCGGCAACCTCGGAGAGGTGCCTGCAGTAGTCGGCAAACTCCTGGCCACGCTCGATGCGCAGGGCGGCGTCGGGGCGCATGGCGGGAACGACCTGAACGTCAAAGCTGTCGTCGGCTGCAATCTTCTTGTGCCACTCAAAGCTGTCGGCGGGGTCGTCAGTAGTGCAGATCATGCGAACGTTGGACTGCTTGATCAGGTTGCGGCAGGTGAAGCTGTTCTCGGCGAGCTTGGCGTTGGCAAGGTCCCAAACCTCCTGGGCAGTTTTGCCGTTGAGGACGCCCTCGTAGCCAAAGTAGCGCTTAAGCTCCAGGTGGCTCCACTCAAAGACGGGGTTGCCGACGCAGCGACCCAGGGTCTCGGCCCACTTTTGGAACTTCTCGCGAGCAGGGGCGTCGCCAGTGATAAAACGCTCGTCGACGCCGTTGGCACGCATCAGGCGCCACTTGTAGTGGTCGCCGCCCAGCCAAACCTCGGTGATGTTCTCGAAACGCTTGTCCTCCCAGATCTCCTTGGGAGAAATGTGGCAATGGTAGTCAACGATGGGCATGCCCTCGGCAAAGTTGTGGAACAGTTCCTCGCCGGTCTTGGTGCTCAGCAGGAAATCCTGATCGTCCATAAAGTTTTTCATCAAACAGCCCCTTTGCTGGCAAGGCGGGCGCACGGCGCGCTCGTTATCCTTTAGGTGAACGTTCACTATACTAATCCATTGCACCTCAAAAGGTGAACGTTCACCTAACCACCACGGGGTGAACGGTAGATTTTGCCCGTTCAACGGTTGCTGGGGATGTGACTTGCATGTATTGCGGACTGGTTGGCGTCCCCGAACACCGAACTTGAGCGCTTTTGCTCAGGTGGGTCATGTCCCGACGTACATTTTTGGGAGTATTCAGCATTAGAGCGCGCCGTGCGCCATCCTCAGCGTCCTATTTGGAACGCAGATAGCGCCCGATCGGCATAAAAAGTGCCCCCGATGGCAAATTACGCCATCGGGGGCACTTAAAACAGTCGTTCTGCACCTCATTCAGGGCATGCCAATGCTGAATACTCCCAAAAATGCACGTCGCAAGAGGGGGTACCTGCTCAATCGGCTAAATACCCGCAAGTTCGCAGTAGCGGTCGACATTGCTGGCAAATACCATCTCGACAGCACCCTTCTGGACGGGCACCGTCGGGGTCCTTCCCCACAGCAGATAATCGCCCAGCGTCTTAGCGCCGCGATACGCCAGGCTCGTCGGGTCCTTATAGACAATATTGGTAAAGATACCGCGGCGCAAGGCCAGAGCACTTTCGGGAAACAGCTCGTTGCCGATCACCATGACCTGACCGGCCTTGCCGGTCGAGACGAGCGCGTCGGCAACCACTTCGGAACCAACGGCAAAAACGCTACAGATAAGTTCGGGGGCGTCCGGCGCACTCAAGCGCTTTTCGAGCTCATGCTCGAGTTGTTTGACTTGCGCATGGGCACCTGCAAGATCCTCAACCTGCCATGGAATATCACGTTCGCGCAGGTAATTGTGGAAGGCGCGGGCGGTTAGATAGTGCGAATCGGTATATGGGTCGCCTGTCAAAAGGAGCACGCGGGCGTCGGCCCCAGAAGCATGGACCAGGTTTGCCGCCTGCTCGGCCATAAGGCTGCCTGCCGTCGAATAATCGGCCAAGCTCGCACCCAAACGATTCAAATGCGGACGGTCGCCGTCGACAAGCTCAATCGTCACGCCCGCCTCGGCGATCTGCCCCAAAAGCTCAGTCGCACGAT
>DAWDYI010000020.1:0-36695 GCA_052344885.1 Collinsella aerofaciens | reverse complement strand
AGCTGCGGAAACGCGGGGTCCGTTCAGGCTGTTGCGTTGAGATTGAAAATCAACCTTGTGGAATTCGGGGGCTTTGTCATAGCCATCTCAAAAGTGCCTGCTGCCGCGATTTGGCTGTCGCATAATGCAAGGCCATTGCGGTATCGAGCTATGGAAAGACGCCTGCGGAATTGTCCTACCGATAAGCGGACAAGCCTCCAGCTGGTGCCTTCGCCGTGGTAAGGTAAGCCGAATTGTTTCCAAGCTGTTTCGGGGGAGTGGAATGAGCAAAGAGTGTGTCGAGCAGGTCGAAGGCACAGGGGCTTCGGTGCCGATGACCGATATATCGAACATTGATGTGCCCGAGGGCACCGACGAGCTCAGCCGCAACACCCGTCGCGCCTGGCGCGAGCGCCTTAACGATGCGTCGTCGCGCAAGATGATCACGGGCGTCTTGGCTACGCTGGTGGGCGGTTCGTTTTGGGGCTTCTCGGGCACCAGCGCGAGCTTTCTGTTCGATATCTACCACGTCGACACCTTGTGGCTTATGAGCGTGCGTCAGATTCTCGCCGGTCTACTCTTTATGGCCGTGGTTGTTACGCGCGACCGCGAGCGCCTGATTAAGCTCTGGACCACACCCGCCGATCGCAAGCAGCTGCTGCTCTTTACCGCCTTTGGCCTGCTGTTCAACCAGTTTTGCTATCTTTCGGCCGTGCGCCTGACGAACGCCGGAACCGCGACGGTGCTCCAGTGCCTGCAACTCGTTATCATCATGGGCTACGCCTGCGTGACCGATCGCCGCATGCCGCGTACTCGCGAAGTCATCGGCATTGGCCTGGCTCTGGGTGGAACCTTTTTAATCGCCACCGGCGGCGACCCCACCAGCCTGAATATCTCGCCGCTTGGCCTGGCAGCAGGTCTTATGTGTGCGGTCAGCGCCGCGTGTATGGCGGTGATTCCCGCCAAGATCCTGCCCGAATACGGTAGCCCCATCGTCACGGGCTCGGCAATGCTCACGGCGGGCGTGGTCTCATGTGTCTTCGTGCAGCCCTGGGCGCATATGCCGGCGCTCGATGCCGCCGGCATCGAGGCGCTCGCGGTGTTCGTGGTTATCGGCTCGTTTTTTGCTTACATGCTTTATATGCAGGGCGTTAAGGACATCGGCTCGGTGCGCGCGAGCCTCATCGGAACTGTGGAGCCGGTTTCGGCGACCATCACCAGCGCCGTTATGCTGGGCACGGTGTTTTTGCCGACCGACCTTATCGGCTTTGCCATGATCATCGTGATGATGTTCCTCACGGTGTAGTTGACGCCGCCGCCAAGACAGAAAAGGTGTTGTGCCGCATTTTCGCCAATTGATGTCCGTGTCTGGAGTTTAGCTGTCGATGCTCAAAATGCCATAAACTAGTAACGTTATGGACTTTTTCATTGCGACTCAATTGCGAGGATTTCTTTATGGCTGGTAATCACTTTAAGGGCAGCGATAGCGGCCGTCCTGCAGTTCCGCCGCGTCCGAACGGGGCTGGTAAGGCCGGCATGCCGGGCGGCGCTGGACAGGGCGGTTCCGGTAAGCGCGTGTCCCCGGGCGAGACGGCGATGTTTACCGCTCTGTACGAGCAGTCTCAAAAGGCAAAAAAGACCGGCCGTGCAAAAGGGAATGTCTTTGCGGGCGGTGCAACCTCCACGTCGCAGCCGAGCGGGGCTCCTTCGGTACCTGCGAACAACGCAGGTGCTGCCAACGCCGCGAATGCCGCCGGCAACGTTAATGCCGGCAAGGCCGACAACAATACTCCCTCTGCCGGTGGCGCGGGGCTTACGGGTAACCTTGGCACGATCTACACCGGCGCCTCCGAGACTGGTACGTTCGCCCGCCTGGATGATAGCGGTGCCGAGTTTGCGGGCTCGGGTTCCAAGGAAGATTATTACGATTTTGGCTTGAACTACGGTAGCGACGCTTCGTCGAGTTCGACCTCTGACGGTCTGGTCCGTCATCGCCATCGCAAGGGCGAGCACAAAAAGCGTCACACCGGCGCCATTATTGCCGCTGTAGTCGCGGTGCTTCTCGTTGCGCTTGGCGCAAGCGGCTTTATGCTGCTTAACTCGGCAAAGACCGTAAAGAGCGAAGCGAAGGAGGCTGTCGAGATCGTCGGTGGCCTTAAGGACAAGGTCACGTCGGGCGATTTTTCGACGCTGCCTGACGACGCGAAGAAGATCGATGAGCTCTGCAACAGCATGAAGGCGGAGACCTCGAGCCCGCTGTGGGCGGCGGCTTCGTTTATCCCGGTGTATGGCAGCGATATCAATGCGGCCCGCACCATGATTGACGCCCTGTCCGATGTCTCGAGCGATGCGCTGGTTCCCATGGCCGATAACCTTTCGCAGGCTACGCCCGGCAAGCTGTTCCAGGACGGCATGATTAACGTGTCCGCGCTGCAGGCGGTCGCCGATTCGCTTTCCAGCAGCTCGAAGGTGTTCAAGAGCGCCAACGAGAAGGTCCAGGGCATTGGCGATACTCATATTTCCCAGGTGACCGAGCTGGTCGATAAGGCCAAGGACGGCTTTGCCACCCTCAACGGCGCGGTTGACGCGGCGGAGAAGGTTGCCCCCGTCCTTCCCCAGATGCTCGGCGCCAACGGCCAGACGCGCAACTACCTTATGTACGCCATGAACAACGTCGAGATTCGTGCCTGCGGCGGCTTTGGCGGTTCGCAGGGTCTGATTTCGGTCACCGACGGCCAGATGTCGATTGGCGAGTTTGTTCCCCGCATTGGACTCAGCGAGGATGAGGCAGTCGAGAGCGTCGACGAAGAGGATGAGGCGCTGTTCGGCAACCACAGTAACCTGTACAACTCGGGCAATACCTATTCGCCTGATTGGCCCCGCAACTCGCAGCGTGTCGCCGCGCTGTGGAAGTCCCAGTATGGACAGGACGTTGATGGCGTCATCGGTATCGACCCGGTGTTCCTGCAGTATCTGCTGGGCCTGGTCGGTAATGTCTCGCTGCCCGACGGAACGGTTGTCGACGGCACCAACGCCGCAAAGGTCCTCATGCACGATGTGTACTGGAACTATCCGGTCGAGGAGTCGGACGGCATCTTTGCATCCGTCGCCAGCGCTGCCTTCGACAAGATCCTTGGCGGTATCGGCGATGTCGATGTTACGAAGCTTGTCAGCGCCGTTGAGCGCGGTGCCGAAGAGGGCCGCCTGATCGCGTGGATGAGAAACGATGATGAGCAGAATGCCATCAAAGAGACGGGCATTGACGCTTCGCTGCCCAATCCGGATGACCCGAGTGCCGATCCTGTTGCCGGCGTTTACTTTAACAACCTGAGCTTCTCCAAGCTCGACTGGTACCTGAACGCTGATACGCAGATTGGCCAGGGCATCAAGAACGGTGACGGCACGTGCTCCTATCGCATCACCGTTACCCTGACGAACATCATGACGCAGGAGGAGGCTGGCAAGCTGCCCGACTACGTTGCGGCGAGCGCACCCGATGCCGCGCGTGACGACGAGCGTCTGAATGTCTCACTGTTTGCCCCGACGGGCGGCAACATTACTGATCTGACCGTCGAGGGCACCCAGTTTGGTCTCGGCGCCGCTACGTGGCATGGAATCCCCTTCTATTCGGGCACCGTTGACCTGCATGCTGGCGAGACGACGACGATCACGTATACGCTGACCACGTCGGCCGAGGCGGGGGACAAGCCGCTTACGCTGCGTCAGACTCCTACATGCCAGGCGGCTCGCGACAGCGCGTCGGCGTAGGGTTTTTCTGGTAGCGCAGATAATCGAGTACCATTTTGGGGCGGACAGGCAATCTGTTCGCCCCTATTTTGTAAGGAGAGCGCATGAAGTACTTTGGCACCGACGGCTTTCGCGGCGAGGCCAACGTTGGGCTGACGGTAGAGCACGCTTATAAGATTGGCCGTTTTGTGGGCTGGTATTACGGCGCCAACCGCGAGCGCAAGGCGCGCGTTATCGTGGGCAAGGACACACGTCGCTCGAGTTATATGTTCGAGGCGGCGCTGGTGAGCGGTCTGGTCGCGAGCGGTGCGGACGCCTATATGCTGCACGTGATCCCGACGCCGGGCGTGGCGCATCAGACCGTGGAGGGCTGCTTCGATTGCGGCATCATGATCAGCGCGAGCCACAACCCGTTTTGCGATAACGGCATTAAGCTCGTCAATAGCGACGGTTTTAAGATGGACGAGGACGTACTGGAGCTCATCGAGGACTACATCGATGGCAAGAGCGAAGTTCCGTTGGCCACGGGCAACCACATCGGTGCCACGGTGGACTACATGCAGGGCCGCAACCGCTACATTGCTTCGCTCATTGCAAGTGCGAACTTTTCGCTGCAGGGCGTCAAGATCGGTATCGACTGCGCCAACGGCTCGGCTTCCTCGGTGGCCAAGCCGGTGTTTGACGCGCTCGGTGCCGACGTGCGCGTGATCAATGCCGCGCCCGATGGCTTTAACATCAACGTCGACTGCGGCTCCACGCATATGGAGCGTCTGCAGCGCCATGTGGTGGAGCAGGGCCTGGACGTGGGTTTTGCCTACGATGGCGATGCCGACCGCTGCCTGGCCGTGGATGAGCGCGGTCGCGTGGTAGACGGCGACCAGATCCTGTACGTGTGCGGCGTGTATCTGAACAAGCACGGTCGCCTTTCGGGCGGTACCGTGGTGCCGACGATTGCCAGCAACTTTGGCCTGATCAAGTCGTTGGAGCTTGCCGGTCTGAGCGCCGTGACCAGCGGCGTGGGCGACCGTCACGTGTATGCCAAGATGCGCGAGGGCGGCTACAGCCTGGGCGGCGAGCAGACGGGCCATACGATCTTTGGCGATATCGAGCGCACGGGCGACGGCATTATGACCTCGCTGCGCGTGATGGAAGTGATTCGTGCCGAGCGCGAGACGCTCTCGCAGCTCACGGCTCCGTGCAAGCTGCTGCCGCAGGCGCAGGTGGCCGTGCGCGTGGCGGACAAGGACGCCGCGCTCGAGAACATGGGCGTGCAGAACGCCATCGCCGAGGCCGAGGTTGCGCTGGCAGGCGAGGGCCGCGTGCTCGTGCGCAAGAGCGGAACCGAGTCGGTTATCCGCGTGCTGGCCGAGGCGCCCGACCAAGCATCCGCCGATGCCGCCATGAAGCGCATCGCCAACGCGCTCGAGGCTCTGTAAGGTAGTCATTGGGGACGTTCTTAAACAACTAGGTGGAAAGGGGGCGCCGCGGATTGGTTCCGCGGCGTCCCCTTTGCGTTGACGTGTCGGTTATGCCTTACAGCTCGTAGAGCGTGGTGAACTTGTCCTGCAGGTAGCTGCAGTAGTAGCGGGCATCGAACGCCATGCCGCACGCGCCCTTGATGAGCTCCGGCGCGTCCTTGGCGCGGCCCCACTGCCAAATGTGCTCGCCCAGCCAGGCGCGGACGGGTGTCAGGTCGCCGCTCGCGCAGGCGCCGGTAAGGTCGACGCCGTCGCGGCACATGGCCGGCACAAACATGGCATCGTAGGCGCTACCCAGCGCATACGTGGGGAAGTAGCCAAACGAGCCGCCGCTCCAGTGCGTATCTTGCAGGCAGCCGCGTGTGTCGTCGGGAACGGGAATGCCCAGGTACTCGTCCATAAAGCGATTCCAAAGCGCGGGGATGTCCTTGGCCGTGGCCTCGCCGGCAAACAGCATGCGCTCAATCTCGTAACGCACCATGATATGCAGCGGGTAGGTGAGCTCGTCGGCCTCGGTACGGATCAGCGACGGCTGAGCGATGTTCACGGCGCGGTAGAGCGTGTCCTCGTCCACGTTGCCGTAGACCTCGGGCGCGTGGCGGCGCAGCACCTCGAGCAGCGGTCCCATAAAGGCGCGGCTGCGGCCCACGGTGTTCTCGAAAAAGCGGCTCTGGCTCTCGTGGATGCCCATGGAGGTGCCGCCCTCCAGGCACGTGCGCGCGTAGGCGGGGTTCACGCCCAGCTCGTACATGGCGTGGCCGGCCTCGTGGATGATGCTGTAGACGTTGGAGATGCAATCGTCCTCGTAGATGTGCGTGGCGATGCGCGCGTCGCCCACCGAGAAGCCCTCGCTAAACGGATGCTCGGTAAAGGCAAGCGTGGTGTCGTCCAGGTCCAGGCCGACAAGCTTCATCAGATCGAAGCTCATGGCGCGCTGGGCGGCCTCGGGCACGCGGGCGTGCAAAAAGTCTGCAGCGGGCTGCTGGCCGCGCTCGCCGATGGCGTGCACGAGCGGCACGACCGTGGCCTTAACCTCGTCGCAAAACGCATCGAAGCTCTCGGTGGAAAGGCCGCGCTCGTACTGGTCGAGCCACACGTCGTATGGGTCGCGCTTGGGGTCCATGAGCTCGGCCTGATGCTTGAGCTGGCTGACGATTTTGTCCACATAGGGCTCAAAGCTCGCCCAGTCGTTGGCCGCTTTGGCCTTGTGCCACACGGCGTCGGCCTCGCAGGTGAGCCTGGTCCAGGCCTCGGCCTCCTCGGTGGGGATGACGCTTGCCTCGCGCTGGTCGCGGCCGAGCACGCGAATCTCGTCAAGCAGCTGCGGGTCGTCGATCTTTCCGCCGGTGACGGTCTCGCGTGCCAGCGAACGTACAAGTTCGACAGACTTTTCGCTGGTCAGGAGCTTATGGTGCTCGCCGGCAAGGGTGCCCATGGCGTCGGCACGGGCGGCGGCACCGTTGGCGGGAGCAATGGTCGCGCCGTCAAACTCGGCAATCTTGAGCAGGTACTCGCGGGTCCACAGCTTGCCCTCGAGCTTGCGGAATTTTTTGACGGCCTTATCGACCTTCATGCCTTTGGGCGTCTTGCCCGCTGCGGGCTTGGCCTTCTTATCGTACTTCTTTCCCATACCATATCCTTAATCTCGCAGGCCGAGCGCCGCAGGCGGGTGCACGGCCAGTTTGCACAGCTACTTGCCTTGTACCCAGCGCGAACAAAACGGAACGCGGCGATGCGCTCGCGAAATGTGTTATCCTATAGCCCAATGCGTTGACGGAGAGGGTTTTGCCCGCCGCGTCGCCGGCGAGAGAGGGAAGGTCATGGGCTGCAAGCCTTCCTGCGGTGGCAAGGGCCAAGCGTTCACTCCCGAGCAGCGACCTCAACGGGCGCGCGGCCAGTGGCAGCAAAGCCCCAGTAGGGAAGCCGTGAGCCTCGCGACAAGAGGCGCAGAGTGGGCACGGCGGGCCAGACATCCGCCGGGTCAAACAAGGTGGTACCGCGGAATTCAACCGTCCTTGGGCAATGCACATGCCCGAGGGCGGTTTTTTGTTACCGAACCGGGCCGCGTTTTCGCAGTGCCAGACGGCGACAGTCGTCCCGGCAGGCGGAAAGCGCGAGAGACGAAAGGGAAGACATGAGTCTGATTGATGATCTGGTCAAACTCGAGGAAGAGGCCAAGGAGCTCGTCGCCGGTGCCGACGACGCCGCCAAGCTCGAGGCCGCGCGCGTTGAGCTGCTCGGCCGCAAGGGCCGCATCACCGGCCTGATGCGCATGATGGGCAAGCTCGCCCCCGAGGATCGTCCCATGATGGGCAAACGCGCCAACGAGATGCGCCAGCTGATCGAGGGCATGCTCGACGAGCGCACCACCGAGATGAAGGCCGCCGCCCTCAAGCACGCACTCGAGCACGAGGCCGTCGACATCACGCTGCCGGGTATCCGTCCGCAGATCGGTCACCAGCACCTGATCAAGCAGATCATCGAGGAGGCCGAGGACATCTTCTGCGGCATCGGCTACACCGTCGAGTCCGGCCCCATGGTCGATACCTCCTACTACAACTTCACCGCGCTCAACGCGCCCATGGATCACCCGAGCCGCTCGGCTCGCGACACGTTCTATGTGGTCGACAACAACCCCGGCAGCGTTGCGCATCCCGAGGCTCACGCTCACGGCGAGTCCGACGTGCTGCTGCGCACCCAGACCTCGGGCGTGCAGATCCACACCATGGAGTCGCAAAAGCCGCCCATCTACATGATCTGCCCGGGCACCGTCTATCGTCCCGACACGGCCGACGCCTGCCACCTGCCGCAGTTCAACCAGATCGAAGGCCTGGTCGTCGACGAGGGTATCACCTTTGGCGATCTTAAGGGCACGCTCGACTACTTTGTTAAGTGCATGTTTGGTGAGGATCGCAAGACGCGCTATCGCCCGCACTTCTTCCCCTTCACCGAGCCTTCCTGCGAGGTGGACGTGAGCTGCCACGTGTGCGGCGGCAAGGGCTGCAACTTCTGCAAGCACAGCGGCTGGATCGAGATTCTGGGCTGCGGCATGGTCGACCCCAACGTCCTGATCAACTGTGGCATCGACCCCGAGAAGTACACCGGCTTCGCCTTTGGTATTGGCGCCGAGCGCGTCGCGGCCCTGCGCTACGACCTGCCCGACCTGCGCACGTTGATGACTGGTGACATGAGGTTCTTGAACCAGTTCTAGAACGCTTTCTTCTTAGTTGCAGTTTCCGGCTCAAAGCCGCATTTATGAAAGGAGACCAGTTATATGCGCGTTTCTTACGACTGGCTCAAGACCATGATCGATATTCCGGAGGATCCCAAGACCCTTTCGGACGAATATATCCGTACCGGCACCGAGGTCGAGGCGATCGACACCGTGGGCGAGTCCTTCGACCACGTGGTGACCGCCCAGGTGCTCACCAAGACCCCGCACCCCGATAGCGACCACATGTATGTGTGCTCGGTCGACGTGGGTGACAAGAACCTCGACGCCGACGGCAACCCCGCTCCGCTGCAGATCGTCTGCGGCGCGCAGAACTTCGAGGCCGGTGACCACATCGTCGCGGCCATGATCGGCGCTGTCCTGCCCGGCGGCGTCAAGATCAAGAAGAGCAAGCTTCGCGGCGTCGTGTCCATGGGCATGAACTGCTCCGCGCGCGAGCTCGGCTTGGGCGGCGACCACTCCGGCATCATGATCCTGCCCGAGGATACGCCCTGCGGCATGCCGTTTGCCGAGTACGTGGGCTCGAGCGACACCGTGCTCGACTGCGAGATCACGCCCAACCGTCCCGATTGCCTGTCCATGATCGGCATGGCCCGCGAGACCGGCGCCATCTTCGACCGCGATTTCCACGTTGAGCTGCCCGCCATCAAGGCCGAGACCGGCCGCGCGACCGACGACGAGCTTTCGGTCGAGATTGCCGACGAGGGCCTGTGCGACCGCTACGTTGCCCGCATCGTGCGCAACGTCAAGGTCGGCCCGTCGCCCGACTGGATGGTCAAGCGCCTTAACGCCTTGGGCGTGCGCCCGCACAACAACATCGTCGACATCACCAACTATGTGATGATGCTCACCGGTCAGCCGCTGCACGCCTTTGACCTGGACACCTTTGCCGAGCGCGATGGCCACCGTCGTGTGGTGGTTCGCGCCGCCCAGCAGGACGAGAAGTTCACGACGCTCGACGGCGAGGAGCGCACGCTTGACGCCGGCATGGGCCTCATCACCGACGGCGAGCGCCCCGTGGCGTTGGCCGGTGTTATGGGTGGCATGGATTCCGAGATCGAGGACGATACCGTTGACGTGATGGTCGAGAGCGCCTGCTTCAATGCCGGCCGCACCTCGCACACCAGCCGCGACCTTTCGCTGATCTCCGACGCCTCCATTCGCTTTGAGCGCCAGGTCGACGAGACCGGCTGCGTGGATGTCGCCAACGTTACCTGCGCGCTGATCGAGGAGATCGCCGGCGGCGAGGTTGCTCCCGGCTATGTCGACGTTTTCCCCGCGCCCAAGACCATCGACAGCATTAAGCTGCGCCTGGCCCGCGTGCACGCCATCTGCGGTGCCGACATCGAGCCCGACTTTATCGAGCGCTCGCTCACCCGCCTGGGCTGCACCGTCGAGCGCGACGGCGAGGACTTTATGGTCACGCCGCCGAGCTTCCGTCCCGACCTGCCGCGTGAGATCGACCTGATCGAGGAGGTTCTGCGCCTGTGGGGCATGGGTCGCGTCACGGCGACCATTCCGGCTGCCAAGAACCACATCGGCGGCCTGACTCGCGAGCAGAAGCTCACCCGCAAGGTCGGCGAGATCCTGCGCGCCTGCGGCCTCAACGAGACCACGACCTTTGGCTTTGCCGCTCCGGGCGACCTGGAGAAGATCGGCATGTCCACCGAGGGCCGCGGCTGCCCCGTGGTGCTCATGAACCCGCTGGTGGCCGAGCAGACCGAGATGCGCCGCTCGCTGCTGCCGGGTCTGCTGCAGTCCGTTGCCTATAACGAGGCGCACGGTACGCCCAACGTACACCTGTACGAGGTCGGCAGCCTGTTCCATGGCCGCGAGAACGCCAGCCTGCCCAAGGAGACCAAGTCCGTCGCGGGCGTGCTCTCGGGCCAGTGGAGCGAGCAGTCTTGGAGCATGAAGTACCGCAAGCTGCGTTTCTTCTTTGGCAAGGGCATCGTCGAGGAGCTGCTCGCCCAGCTGCGCATCGAGAAGGTTCGCTTCCGTCCCGTCGAGGGCGAGGGCTATGCCTTCCTGCAGCCGGGTCGTGCTGCCGAGGTCCTGTCCGGCGGCACCGTGCTGGGTTGGGTCGGCGAGATCCACCCCGAGGCGCGCGAGGCTATGGGCATTGACGAGGTCGTCGTCGCCTTTGAGCTCGACTTGGATAAGCTGATCAAGGGCGCCCGCAACCAGGAGAACTACCGTGAGTTCTCGCAGTACCCGGCCGTTGAGCACGACCTCGCTATCGTGGTTGACAACACTGTGACCTGCGAGGATCTTGAGCGTCGTATTACGAGTGCCGGCGGCAAGCTGCTCGAGGGCGTGCGCCTGTTCGATGTCTACCGCGATCCGGTCCGCATCGGCAAGGGCAAGAAATCCATGGCCTTTGCGCTTACGTATCGCTCCGACGACCACACGCTCACCAGCGAAGAGGTCGAAAAGGCGCACCAGAAGATCGTCATCAAGGTGTGCAAGGGCGTAAACGGCGAGGTCCGCGGCTAGGTCCTGCGCCGGATATAGACCAGCGTCGGCTGCCGCCGAGTCTTACGTGACTGCTGTTTTCGGTATAAGGCACCGTTGAGCCTTCATATATGACACGCGCATTACATAACGGCGTGCTGCTTTGTCGGCAGTGCGCCGTTTTGCTATGATAGCCCGCGGCGTGTTACGAATCTGACAATGCGTAACACTGACAAGGTGATTCAAGCGGCGTTGCAATTCTGTGCGTCGATAACCGGGAGGCGTATATGCACATTCCAGATAACTACCTGTCCCCGCAGACCGATGCCGTTATGGCGGTGGCGATGGTGCCCGTTTGGGTCCATTGCATCAAAAAGGTACGCGCCACGCTCGATCGCGAGCACATGGCTTTCCTGGGCATCTGCGCTGCGTTCTCCTTCTTGCTCATGATGTTTAACGTGCCGCTGCCCGGCGGCACCACGGGTCACGCCGTCGGCGGTGCACTCATCGCGCTGCTGCTGGGCCCCGAGGCCGCGGCCATTGCGGTTTCGGTCGCACTGGCACTGCAGGCGCTGCTGTTTGGCGACGGCGGCATCCTGTCCTTTGGAGCCAACTGCTTTAACATGGCATTTGTGCTGCCGTTTGTGGCAGCCATCGTGTTCCGTGCGCTCAACGGCCGCCTGCACGACAAGAGCTGGGGCACTTCGGTTTCTGCCATCGTGAGCGGCTGGATCGGCTTGTGCGTGGCTGCCCTGTGCGCTGCCATCGAGTTCGGCATTCAGCCGATGCTCTTCACCAACGCCTCGGGTGCCCCGCTATACTGCCCCTTCCCGCTGTCTGTTTCCATTCCGGCCATGTTGATTCCGCACATGCTGGTAGCCGGTGTGGTCGAGGGCGTGGCGACTGCCGCGATCTACGGCTTTATCAAGAAGACGGCGCCGGGCGTTATCGTCGGCCCCGAAGCCGCCGATGGACAGCTTACTGCCGAGGGCGCAGCCGCCAAGAAGACCTCGCTGGTCCCCACGCTCATCCTGGTCGCCGTGCTTGTCGTGGCCACGCCGCTGGGCCTGCTGGCCACGGGTGACGCATGGGGCGAGTGGGACGCCGAGGGCGCCGCGACCGCCGTTCAGGAGGCTGGTGACGACAGTCTGCAGACTTCGGTTGGCCTCGATACTCCGACCTTTGCCGATGTCCTGCCCACGGGCGATTATCTGCAGGCCTATTCCGAGGAGCAGGGCCTTGACTTTGCCGGTCAGGCTGCCATGTATATCCTGTCCGGCGTGATTGGCGTGGCGGTGCTCACCATCGCATTCCGCCTGATCTCGCTGACGGTTAAGGAAAGCGGTGCTCATGGCAATAGCCGAGCTGCCTAGCTGGCTTGCGGCCGAGGAGCGATATGAGCCCGTGGGGGCTCGGCATCGTGTGATGCAAAAGAATGTCCTGCACCTGGCGAGCCTGCTTGAGCGGGTTCGCCTGGGTGGAGGCGCGCACGAGGGCGGGTCGATGGTCGACCGCGCCCTTTCTTGCGTTTCGGCTCCGGTGCGCCTGGTGGGGATGTTCGTTTGCGTCCTGTGCGTGTGTCTGACGCAGAGCCCTCTGTACCTCATGTTGATGGCGGCTATCGCGCTGGTGCTCGTTGCCGTGCGCCCCGTACGCGGGCTGCGGGCAACCTTTGTGCCGGCGCTTGGCGCTGCAGGGCTCGCGGTGGTTCTAGCGCTGCCTGCCCTGCTGCTGGGCGCGTCTGCCACGGGCACCATGCTCAAGATTGCACTCAAGACCTTCATTAATGTGTCGCTGGTGCTGGGTGTTTCGTGGACGCTTACCTGGAGCCGCATGTCAGCGGCGCTCAAAATGCTGCACCTGCCCGACGAGGTCATCTTTACGTTTGATATGGCGCTCAAGCACATCGAGGTGCTGGGTCGCACGGCGCACAATCTGTGCGAATCGGTCATGCTGCGCAGCGTTGGCCGTGCGCCTGAGGGATTTTCGCGTACGGATTCGATCGCGGGTATCATGGGCATGACCTTTATCAAGGCGATGGAATGCAGCCGCGCGATGGACGAGGCTATGCTTTGCCGCGGCTTTGCCGGCGCGTATCCGGCGCCCGCACGCGCCGGGTTTGGCTGGCGCGATACGGTTTACGCGGCCGGCGTGGCGCTGCTGGCAGTGTTATGCGCGGTGCTGTAGGCGCTGCTGGTTCCGGCTGGGGATGCAAATAGGGAAGGGCGACGTTTTGACGATCGATATGAATAATGCGGCGGGCACGAACGGTGCGGGCGGCGCCGAGGTCACGCCGCTCATCGAGCTGCGCGACGTAGTGTTCTCCTATGCGGGACATACGGTTGTCGACGGCGTTTCGCTGCAGGTCGATCGTGGCGAACTCGTTGCTCTGCTCGGTCCTAACGGCTGCGGCAAGACGACGATTATGCGCCTTATCAACGGCCTTGAACTCGCGGACGCAGGGGCATACCTGTTTGACGGGCGCGTGATCGATGCGGCGTTTCTAAAGGATTCCGCGGCCGCTCAGCGTTTTCATCAGCGCGTGGGCTTTGTGTTCCAGAATGCCGACGCCCAGCTGTTCTGCGCTACGGTGGGCGAGGAAGTCGCGTTTGGTCCCGCGCAGATGGGGTTGCCGGCAGACGAGCTCGAGCGCCGCGTGCGCGATGCCATGGGGCTGTTCCAGGTTGCTGACCTTGCCGACGCCTCTCCCTATCAGCTCTCGGGTGGGCAAAAGAAGCGCGTTGCGCTGGCTGCGGTGGTGTCGATGAACCCGGATATCTTGGTCCTCGACGAGCCTACCAATGGGCTCGACGAGGATTCATGTGACATCGTGGTCAACTTCTTGCTGGCCTACGTCGCGGCGGGTAAGACGGTCTTGATGAGCACACATCACCAGGATTTGGTGCGACGCCTGGGTGCCCGCGCCATCTATATCGATCGATATCACCATGTGGTCGAGGCGCCTTCGCCGTCGTATGGAACCGAAAGCGGTGCTACGGACTAGTTGCTGCGTAGAGCGTGCGTAGCTGCCCGCGTGGCTCTGCCGTGATGGTATAGTTATCCAGGTTTTTATGGGGGTGGCTATGCCAAGCTGGAACATTCATATCGCTCAGACGGAGCGTTTGCTGGAGCGCACCGGTGCGCTTGCCAAGAGCGTGCGCGACCGCAATGCCTTTTTGTTTGGCTGCGTGGTTCCGGATATCTTCGTGGGCTATATGGTCCCTGGCATCGCCGATCCCATCCCGTACCGCATTACGCACTTTGCCAAGCCTGAGCCCATCCCTAAGCCTCGTGAGCATGAGTTCTGGGATACCTATGTGGCACCGTTGCTTAAAAGTTCGCCCACCGGTGCGCCGGCCGCGGCGACCTCGATTATCGAGGAACGTGAGCGACTGAACCGCGTGCACTATCCCCAGCGCTACAAGGATGCCGAGCCGGTTGCCGGTCCCGGCGCCTGTGAGTTCTCGCTTGCGTCCGAAGATGTGGCGCAGTCGCTGCTCGATCTGACGCTGGGTGTCTGGTCGCATCTGGTGGCCGATACCGTATGGAATACGCGTGTGAATCAGTACCTGGAGGCGCACGGCGGCAAGCCGTGTGAGGAGTTCCGCATTAAAAAGCAAGGAGACTTTGACTGGTTTGGTAAGACGCTCGGCATTGTTTCGATTCCGCGTGCGACCGAGCGCCTGTATACCGCTGCGACGCGTTTTGGGCAGTATCCCATCCATAAAGAGTATGTGCTCAAGACCATCGGCGTCATGCACGAGATCGTGCGCGAAAACCCCGGCGAGCCCGATCATCCGCCGTATCGCCTGCTAACCGAGGAGTTCTTCGACGCAACGTTTACCGAGGTCATCGAGCTGACCGAGGCGGGATTTGCGGCTCGCGTTGCTGCTTCTGACGTTCCCGCAGTCCCTCTGATCGCTAGCTGCTAGCCGGCCGGCTTAACGGAGAACAGTTCATCCCAATTGACCAACAGCTCCCGCCGCAGGGCATCTTCGGTGGTGCGTTCCTGATCGGTCTTTGGGATGTAGGGGAGCCCCGCCTTTTTATGAATGAGCTCGGCGATGCTATCAAAGCTCTTCTTGTCCTTGATTTGCTCATAGGTTATCTGGATAACGTCATAGCCCATGCTTGTGAGGGCGGTGGTGCGCTCGGCATCGGAGAGACTTGCGGCTTCGCTGTCATGGGCGGAGCGACCTTGGCATTCAAGGATGACGCCCATGCTGTCGGCGGCACTTTCGATGAGGATATCGGCGTAGCAGCAGGTTTTGTCATACAGTGAGCGCGCGGCGTCGCTGAGTGGGATGCGCACGTTGTTTGCGATGTTGATGCCCATGCCGCCCTCGTTGCGGGGGAGCGAGACAAGCATGGAAGTCTGTACTTCGAAGGGCGAGGCGGTCTGCCCCGTCATGTGCTCGGCCGCCCAGCGCAGTTGTTTAACGCCGCGCAGGCCTGCGGCCTGCTTGGTGAACGCGGCGATATCCGCTGCGGAAAGAAGCGGCGTGCGATTCCACAAGTTGGTGCCATTGCCTTTGGTGTCGACAACACGCTCCCAGCCACAGTTGGGTGGAATGAGCTTAAGCGAAATAGCTTCATCGAGCTGTTGTTGTGTACGCTCGCAGGGCGTAAACACAGCAAACGAGCTGCACATCTCGTAGCACGCCATAAGTAGCTGGTTGCGGGAGACCTGCGTAGCAAGGTTGAGTAGCGTAAACTCGGGCGACGTGACATCAAATCCATGCTCAGTCTGCCTAAACGACCCAGGAGGTGGCTCTTGGGTCAGGAGATGCGATTTAAACAGGCTTCGCGACCCGGATTGTGCCCGGGTGAATACAAGCCTGTGAAGCGGTGCGTGAAGCAGGTCTTTTACAACCGCATGACTTCTGAGGCCGCAACATCTGCGATCCATATTGCCAAGGCTAATGGCAGGGTAAAGACCCAGTATTTGCGGCGGGATGCGGTGATAGTTAAAAGCAGTTTGGCCGCATAGCGTCAGATCCACGATGCCCTCCTGGCTGAAAAGCGTGCCTATGGATTAAGGAGTGCCAGCGTCAATTCGGAAGTATGCGGCAAAATCTGAACCCTGTGAGCAGACCTGGCTTTTGAGGCTAGTTTATCAGGCATTTTGTTGCGAAAAAACGGGGTGTGCTCGGAGGTCTCAGAATTTGCCGCATACTTCCGAAAACGTGGCTGATCTTGACCTTGCTAAAACGATATAGCAGCTCTGCACGGGGTGTGGGTTTGCCGCCGGGCGAACACTTTTGGAGCCAGGAGTCCTAGTTCTGGGCCTTGAAGGGCGGATTTCGCGCTTTTGGTAAAGAAATGGGCGCGTGTTTTGCCGTGCCCCGGCTTTAGCGCACAGAAAAAGGGCCCGGAAGGCGAAGCCTTCCGGGCCCTTTGCAATGCAAGTCTGCTTGCAAGTGCGATTTAGCGCACCTGAGCGACGTAAGCGACGTTGGTCGAGGAGACCTTGTCCTCGAGCTGGACGCTCATGCGGGGATCGCCGGCGGTAGCGACGGTCAGGTCGCCAGTCTCGACGTAGCCGAGCTCCTTAGCGGTCTCGATCGCCTTGACGATCGTGCCGTTGACGGTGCCCTGGGTGATCTCGGCCTGGTGCGGGATAACGCCCCAGTACATAATCATCTGCTGGACGGCCCACTCGTGGCGGGAGAACGCGCAGATCGGCATGTTGGGACGGAAGTGCGAGATCAGGCGAGCGGTACGACCGGTGGTCGTCGGCACGGTGATGCACTTGGCGCCAACGGTGGTAGCCATGTTCACAGCGGACATACCCACAACGTTGTTGACGACGCGGGTGCCGTGAGCGTCAGCCGGAACCTCGAGCGGAGCGTGAGCCGGGAGGTACTTCTCAGTCTCGAGAGCAATGCTGGCCTGCATCTTAACGGCCTCGACCGGGTACTTACCGGCAGCGGACTCGCCAGAGAGCATAACGGCGTCGGTGCCGTCGTAGATGGCGTTAGCAACGTCGGCAACCTCGGCGCGCGTCGGGCGCGGGTTCTGCTGCATGGAGTCGAGCATCTGCGTAGCGGTGATAACGGGCTTGTAGGCCGCGTTGCACTTGGCGATGATCTCCTTCTGGATGTGCGGAACGAGCTCGGGCTTGATCTCGATGCCCAGGTCGCCACGGGCGACCATGATGCCGTCGGAAGCCTCGAGAATCTCGTCGAAGTTCTCGACGCCCAGGGCGCACTCGATCTTCGGGAAGATCGTCACGTGCTCGCCGCCGTTCTCGCGGCAAAGCTCGCGGATGCCGCGGACGGACTCGCCGTCACGGATGAAGGAAGCGGCGATGTAGTCGATGTTCTCGGTCAGGCCAAAGAGGATGTCCTGACGATCGCGCTCGGTGATGGCGGGCAGCGAGATGTTGACGTTGGGCATGTTGACGCCCTTGCGCTCGCCGATCAGGCCGTCGTTCTTAACGACGCAGGTCATGTCCTGGCCGTCGACGGACTCGACCTCGAGGGCAACCAGACCGTCATCGATCAGGATAAGGGAGCCCTTCTCGACCTCGGAGGGCAGAGCCAGGTAGTCGAGGGAGATGTGCTCAGAGGTGCCGTGGAAATCTTCGGACGTGGGCTGAGCGGTGACGACGATCTTGTCGCCGGTCTTGACGGCAACCTTCTTGCCGTCGACCAGAAGGCCGGTGCGGACCTCGGGGCCCTTGGTGTCGAGCAGGATGCCGACGGGCATGCCGAGCTCCTTGGAAATACGACGGACGCGCTCGATGCGACCGTGGTGCTCGTCGTAGGATCCGTGCGAGAAGTTAAAACGGGCGACGTTCATGCCCGCCTTGATCATCTCGCGGATGGTCTCGTCGCTATCGCAGGCGGGACCCATGGTGCATACAATCTTGGTGCGCTTGTACATTCAGACCTCCATCTGACATCGTCTTGCGCTGATAGATAAACCATAAGAAATTAAACTGAGATGATTATAACGAAATGCCGACCGAATACCTCAAAAAATCGACCGTATGCCGAATTAGAAGTTCATTTTTTGCGGTAAAAACGGTATATGAAAAATCTTTACCAACCGTTCTGACCGCTGCTATCTGGGCGATATTTCAGTTTGATGATGCACCGAAGAAAAAACGTTTTATCAATGTTGAGCATCACACGGTCTGCATCGTTGCACTCGAGCCGTGTTTCCAATTGGAATGTTTTGGCTAGACGCGCCGCTTTGGGGTACCATAGCCCCACTATCAACTGCCGCTCAGCACGGCAGCCTTGATGAGCCCTTGCCCTTCTCCTGGGAATTATGATCGGGCATCAATCTGCTGAGTGGCCCGAATCCCAGGAGGGGACTCTATATGCAAAAGGAATACCTGTCCGCCGCGGCGGAGGTACTCAGCGACCAAGGTGTCGATGAGAACCTCGGCCTGAGCAACGACGAGGCGTCGTCGCGCCTCGCCAAGACAGGCCCTAACAAGCTCGAGGAAGCCGAGAAGACGCCGTTGTGGAAGCGCTTCTTTGAGCAGATGGCCGACCCCATGGTTATCATGCTGATCGTTGCCGCCGTCATCAGCGCGCTCACGGGCATGGTCAAGGGCGAGGCGGACTTTGCCGATGTCGCCATCATCATGTTCGTCGTTATCGTCAACTCGGTGCTGGGCGTGGTTCAGGAGGCTAAAAGCGAGGAGGCCCTCGAGGCCCTGCAGGAGATGAGCGCGGCGCAGTCCAAGGTGCTGCGCGACGGCAAGCTCGTGCACCTGCCGAGCGCCGAGCTCGTGCCCGGCGATGTGATCATGCTCGAGGCGGGCGACTCCGTCCCGGCCGACTGCCGTGTGCTCGAGAGCGCCACGATGAAGATCGAGGAGGCCGCCCTTACCGGCGAGTCCGTGCCCGTCGAGAAGCATGCCAACGTCATTGAGCTCGCCGCCGGCATCGACGACGTGCCGCTCGGCGACCGCAAGAACATGTGCTACATGGGTTCCACCGTGGTATACGGCCGCGGTCGCGCCGTCGTGGTCGGCACCGGTATGAACACCGAGATGGGCAAGATCGCCGGCGCCCTGGCCGAGGCCAAGGAAGAGCTCACGCCGCTGCAGGTGAAGCTCGCCGAGCTCAGCCGCATCCTTACCATCATGGTTATCGTCATCTGCGTCGTCATCTTTGGCGTCGACATCATCCGTCACGGCGTGGGCAACGTCCTCACCGACCCGACAGCCTTGCTCGATACCTTTATGGTCGCCGTCTCGCTCGCCGTCGCTGCCATCCCCGAGGGCCTGGTCGCCGTCGTGACCATCGTGCTGTCGCTTGGCGTGACCAAGATGGCCAAGCGCCAGGCAATCATCCGCAAGCTTTCCGCCGTCGAGACCCTTGGCTGCACACAGACCATCTGCTCCGACAAGACCGGTACCCTCACCCAGAACAAGATGACCGTCGTCAAGCACGAGCTCGCTGCGCCTAAGGAGAAGTTCCTGGCCGGCATGGCTCTGTGCTCCGACGCCCAGTGGGACGAGGAACTGGGCGAGGCTGTGGGTGAGCCGACCGAGTGTGCGCTCGTCAACGATGCCGGCAAGGCGGGGCTCACTGGCCTGACTGCCGAGCATCCGCGCGTGGGCGAGGCCCCGTTTGACTCGGGCCGCAAGATGATGTCCGTGGTCGTCGAGACCCTGGACGGCGAGTACGAGCAGTACACCAAGGGCGCGCCCGACGTGGTGATCGGCCTGTGTACCCATATCTACGAGGGCGACAAGGTTGTCCCCCTGACCGAGGAGCGTCGCGCCGAGCTCGTGGCCGCCAACAAGGCCATGGCCGACGAGGCCCTGCGCGTGCTGGCGCTGGCGAGCCGCACCTACACCGAGGTCCCGGCCGACTGCAGCCCCGCCGCGCTCGAGCATGACCTGGTCTTCTGCGGCCTGTCCGGCATGATTGACCCGGTCCGCCCCGAGGTCGCCGACGCCATCCGCGAGGCGCACGACGCCGGTATCCGCACCGTCATGATTACGGGCGACCACATCGACACCGCCGTGGCCATCGCCAAGCAGCTGGGCATCGTCACCGATCGCAGCCATGCCATCACCGGTGCCGACCTCGATCGCATGAGCGACGAGGAGCTCGACGCGCACATCGAGGACTACGGCGTGTACGCCCGCGTCCAGCCCGAGCACAAGACCCGCATCGTCGAGGCATGGAAGTCACGCGACCAGATCGTGGCCATGACGGGCGACGGCGTCAACGACGCCCCGTCCATCAAACGCGCCGACATCGGCGTGGGCATGGGCATCACCGGTACCGACGTCACCAAGAACGTCGCCGACATGGTACTTGCCGACGACAACTTCGCCACCATCATCGGTGCCTGCGAAGAGGGGCGCCGCATCTACGACAACATCCGCAAGGTCATCCAGTTCCTGCTTTCGGCCAACCTTGCCGAGGTGTTCTCGGTGTTTATCGCCACGCTCATCGGCTTTACCATCTTTCAGCCGGTGCAGCTGCTGTGGGTGAACCTGGTCACCGACTGCTTCCCCGCGCTCGCGCTGGGCATGGAGGATGCCGAGGGCGACATCATGAAGCGCAAGCCGCGCAACGCCAAGGACGGCGTCTTTGCCGGACATATGGGTCTGGACTGCGTGGTCCAGGGCCTGATCATCACCGTGCTGGTGCTGGCGAGCTTCTTTGTGGGCGTGTACTTTGACATGGGCTACATCCACATCGCCGATATGATCGCCGGCAATGCCGACGAGGAAGGCGTGATGATGGCGTTCATCACGCTCAACATGGTCGAGATTTTCCACTGCTTCAATATGCGCAGCCGTCGTGCGTCGCTGTTCACCATGAAGAAGCAGAACAAGTGGCTGTGGGCTTCCGCCGCGCTGGCACTGGTGCTGACGGTGATCGTGACCGTGCAGCCGACGCTTGCCGAGATGTTCTTCGGCCCTGTGACGCTTGAGCTCAAGGGCGTTCTTGCCGCGCTGGGTCTGGCCTTCCTGATCATCCCGCTTATGGAGATCTACAAGGCGATCATGCGCGCGGTCGAGAAGGAGTAACGTACCTGTCCGGGCCCGACCGCCTGCGGGGTTTCCACGGGCACGTCCTCGCCGCTTTGCGGCTGCGGGATGTGCCCTTAGGAAACCCCTCCCGGCGGGCGGGCCCTGCGGTATCCTTGCTGGCTTTTCTCCCGTGCGGATGAAAAGGGCTGAGGGAAAGTTTGTGAGCTGGTCGGGCTTTGCCCGGCCAGCTCTTTTTGATTTAAAATACCTGCTCAGTTGTGATTTATGGTGCTGGGAGGCGCTTGTGGGCAAGGCTAAGGCTAAAGCGAAGAAAAAGACGACGGGGGCGCGGGCTAAGCGCGATCGTCGTCGGAAGCTTGCGACCGAGGCCCCCGCATCAGCCGAGGAGCTGCTGGCAAACGTGCCGGGACTCGACGCGCTGCAGGATGTTCCGGCGTTCGATGACCTGCCGGTCGATGAAGCTCAGCAGGCGGCATTTGACGACTTTTGCGCACATGCCGAGGAGCCCGAGCAGATGCAGCTTGGCGCCGTGGTGCGCTTGGATCGCGGGTTTCCGCTGGTGGCGACTGCCGATGACGCCTTCCGCGCCGAGCATGCCGTGGGGTTTGCCAAGTCGCGCGGCGAGGACGAGGTCCTGCTGCCTGCCGTGGGCGACCGTGTGGCGGTGCGCCGCGCTCCCGGGCACGATATGGGCGTGATTGAGTGCGTGCTGCCACGCCGTACGAGCTTTGAGCGTTGGCGCGGCCGTGCCCGTGGAGAGCGCCAGGTGCTCTGCTCCAACGTGGATAGCGTGCTAATCGTGCAGGCGCTCGGTGCCGGTGAGGTGCTGCTCGACCGCGTGGCGCGCTCGCTGGTGTTGGCGCTCGACTGCGATGCCGAGCCGGTGGTGGTGCTCACCAAAGCTGACCGCTGCGATGCCGAGGAGCTCGAGCGCGATCTGGACCGCGTGCGCCGCCTAGTGGGCCCGGACGTGCGCGTGATCGTGACGTCTTCTGCCGAGGGCCGCGGCCTGGACGAGGTCCGTGCCTGCGTGCCTGCCGGGAGCTGCGCCATGATTCTGGGCGAGTCGGGTGCCGGCAAGTCGACGCTGCTCAATGCACTGCTGGGCCACGATACGTTGGCGACCGGCGGTGTGCGCGAACGCGACGACCAGGGCCGTCACACTACCGTCGCGCGCGTGATGGTGGCGCTGCCGGGCGACGCCGGCGTGATCGCCGATGCCCCGGGCCTGCGCAGCCTACCGCTCGTGGGTCACGAGCGGGGTCTGGCGTGCGCCTTCCCCGAGATTGTCGAGGCATCGCACGCGTGCCGGTTTGGCGATTGCACGCATACCCATGAGCCGGGCTGCGCCGTTCGCGAGGCCGAGGACGCCGGGCAGATCGACAGCCTGCGTCTGGAAACGTTCCAAAACCTGGCGTCATCCATGCGCGTGAGCGCTCAAATGCTCGATCCCGATGTCCATCTGTAATTGATTTTTCCTATGACAGCCGTCTCCCAACTGTTCGGGAGACGGCTTTTTTGCTGCGGAAAAGCCTCGAAACATGCAGTTTGCTGACGTGCTGACCAAAACCTTGCCACGAGCTTGACGGGCTGGTCAGCTTTTGGTCAGCGATTGGTTTGACATCGAAAACCAAGATCGCGATTGCGCCGCTTTGCACTCTGACCACCCAGACAATGGTGGTACGGGCATTCGCCCGGCACTGCCATGAGAGGAGCGGCCGTGAACAAGAGCAAGCGCATCGCCATCAGTCTGGTCGCGGGCGTGCTCGCTGCTCTGCTCTGCATGGTTTACGGCTCGTCGATCCGCTCGCAAGCCGAACAGGTCCAGGCTGAGACCTTGGCCAAGTACGGTGGCGATCGCGTCGAGGTATGCGTCGCGGCGCGCGATATCGATGTGGGCGAGACCCTCGATGAGACCAATGTCATAACCCAGGAATGGCTGACGAGTTTGCTGCCGCGTGACGCGGCGACCGAGCTGCGCCAGGTACGCGGCGACGTGACGACTTCACGTATTCCCAAAAACGCCGTGATCTGCAATGTCTACACCAAGGCCGAGAGCCACAAGCTCGAGGTGCCTAAGGGCAAGGTCGCCGTTTCGGTGGCGGTCGATGCCGAGCACTCGGTCGGCGGTGCCACGGGCGTGGGCAGCTATGTGGACGTGTACGTGCAAAAAGATGGCGTAACCGATCGACTGTGCGGCGCGCACGTGATCGATACCAGTGAGAATTCCGGTGCCACGCGCGAGGGCAAGATCGAATGGGTGACGCTGGCGGCTGACCCCGAAGACGTCAAGGAACTGCTGGGAGCCTCGGGCAAGGGAACGGTCAGCTTGACGATTCCCGCCACGGCGCGCGGCAAAAAGAGCGGAGGCGACGAGTGATGAAGGCGATCTGGCTTGCGTGCTGCGCGTGCGGCGATTACGGGCTGTTGCAGCAGGAAGTCGAGGGCCGTGATGCGGGTGCACAGGTGCTTCGCGTGGGTGACCTGGACGGGCTGGTTTCCATGGCGCGGGCGTTTCCGTCGCGCCGCGGGGCTGCCATCATCGCGGCGTCTCTGTTTGATATCGAAGATGTGCGCAAAACTGTTGCGCGCCTGACGGCCGAAGGCCGCGTGAGTCGCGTGGTCGTGTTGATAGAAGCGCTCGATCCGTCGGATATCGAGGGACTGTTTCGCGCGGGGGCGACCGAGGTCATCGCTGCGCACAGTATATGCGGCAACGGGCGCGCGGGCGAGGGAGCGGTTGATTCCGATCGGCGCATGACGATTGAGCCCGATGCTTTTGTTGATAGGGAACCCGGGGCGCCTCGCGCTACAAGAGGCCCGCGTGTTGATGATTATGGAAAAGCGGAAGCCGAGCATGGTCGGCGCCCCCGGAACCCCCTTGTATACGATGACGCTGGAGGGCCGGCACAGCATGCTGGCGACTCCCCGGCTGTAGATATGGGATACGTGCACGGCGTGAATCTGGCGGATGAACTCGACGAAGTTGAGGGCTTTGCCGGGTGCGGCGAGTTGTCGCTGATGCAGCATGAGCAGATTGCACAGAACGAGCCTGCCTTGCAGACCGAACAAGCTGCCATGCCGGCTTGGACGCAGCGTGTGGTTGCGGCGGGGGAGACGGGGACGCTGTCGCCGACGCCCGCCCCGCCGCCTCCGATGCCGCCGGCAGACGCTGCCGCTCCGCAGCATCGAGCTCCGGTCATCTGCGCCATTTCGGGTTCGGGCGGTTGCGGCAAGTCGACGATCGTTGCCACCATGGCACACACATCGTCGCTGTTGGGCTTGCGTGCCGCCGTGCTCGACCTGGACCTGATGTTTGGAAACCTTTACGACTTGTTAGGCGTCGATGCTCCGCGCGATATGGCGGCACTTATCGAGCCGGCGGCGGCGGGCGCGCTCACCGAGCCGGATATCGTAGCCACATCGATGCGCGTGGCGCCAGGCGTTACGCTCTGGGGTCCCGTTGCGGCGCCCGAGCAAGCCGAGCTCATGGCACGTCCGGTGGAGCTACTGCTTGATGTTTTGCGTCGCGAATCCGACGTAGTCTTTATCGATACCTCGGTCTTTTGGGGCGACGCCGTGGCGGCTGCGGTGGCGGCGAGCGACCGCTGCCTGATCGTTGGCGATGCTGCGGTGTCGTCCGCGACATCGGCGTCGCGCGTCATTGAACTGGCAAGTCGAGTAGGTGTGCCGCGCACGCGCATGAGCGCCGTGTTCAACCGGTTCGGTGCGCGCGGGGCAGACGAGGACGTCGCCATGCGCTTTGAGATTGCCTGTGCGTTGAGCTCCAAGATTCGTATCGCCGATGGCGGGCAGGATCTCGCCGCGCTCATGGCGTTTGGGCGCGCTGATGAGGCAGTGGGGCAGACCAGCGCTTTTGCGACCAGCGTGCGCGAGGCCACGCGCGAGATGCTCGTGGAACTGGGGTGCGCCGTCGGCCCTTGGAGCGATATGGTCGCCGACCGTGCAACGCGCACCGAACGCCCGCGTATCCGCCTTCCCTGGTCGCGCGAGGGTGATCAGCGATGAGCCTGCAAACGAGGATTAAGGCTGCCGGCGCTGCAGCGGGGGCAGCGCCTGTAGATGCGGGGCGTCGCCGCGCGGTGAAACGACGCACCAAGTGCGCCGTGATGGACCGCATGGGTTACGACGAAGTGGCGCGTATCAGCGCCTATATCGACCCGGCACTTGCCCGCTCGGAATTGCGTCCCGCGGTGGAGGCGGCGCTCAATGTTGAGGAACCGACCGATCTCGCGACGACCGAGCGCGAGACCATCATCGACGAGATTTTGGATGACGTAGTGGGCCTGGGGCCGTTGCAGCCGCTCATCGAGGACGACACCGTTACCGAGATCATGATCAACGGCTGCCGCTCGGCTTTCTTTGAACGCGGCGGCGTCTTGCACCCCATCGAGCATGCGTTTGAGGATGATGAACAGATCCGTGTGCTTATCGACCGCATCATCTCGCCACTTGGCCGCCGTATCGACGAGCGCAGCCCCATCGTCAACGCCCGCCTCAAAACGGGCTATCGCGTCAACGCGGTGATTCCGCCTGTGGCGATTGACGGACCGATTCTCACCATCCGAAAGTTCTCGGACCGCATCTGCTCGCTGGACGAGCTTGTGGGGCTGGGGTCGCTGCCGCTTTGGTATGCGCAGCTGTTGTCGTGCGCGGTGTCGCTGCGACAGGACCTGGCGGTTGCGGGAGGCACGGGATCTGGTAAGACCACCCTGCTCAACGCGTTGTCATGTGAGATTTCCACCGGCGAGCGCATCGTGACGATCGAGGACTCTGCCGAGCTCAAGTTTGCGCATCATCCGCACGTGGTGCGTCTAGAGGCGCGCGAGGCTTCAATTGAGGGCGAGGGCGCGGTGACGATCCGCGACCTGGTGACCAATGCCCTGCGCATGCGCCCCGACCGCATCGTGGTGGGCGAGGTGCGCGGTGCCGAGTGCTGCGACATGTTGCAGGCCATGAACACGGGCCACGACGGGTCGCTCACCACGCTTCATGCGGGTTCCGAGCAGGAGACCGTGGTGCGTCTGACGTTGCTTGCACGTTATGGCATCGATCTGCCGAGCGAGCTCATCGAAGAGCAGATTGCCATGGCGCTCGACGGCATCGTGATGTCCGAGCGCCACGCCGATGGCAGGCGCTTCGTCTCCTCGTATTCGGGGGTGCGTCGCGCCGCGTCGGGCGGCGTAGAGCTCGAGCGCTATGTGACTTTCGATGCCGCCGAGCGCACCTGGACGCTTGACCGCGAGCCGCCGTTTATCGCAGAAGGCCTGCGGTCGGGGACGCTCACACAAGAGGAGGTGGACGAATGGAGGTCGCTGTGCCCCTCGTCGTAGGGGGTTTGGCAGGGTTTTCTGTCGCGACGGCGTGCGGGGCGGAACCTCGTGTGCCGCAGGTGCCGCCGGCGGAGCTGGCGCGTCAGGCGTTCGAGACGGTGGCAGAGAAGCTGCCGCGTGAGTTGGTGGAAAACGATCTGCTGAAAAAGATTGCCCGTTCGTGGGCATCGCTGGCTCCGGCGCGTCGCCTTGGCCTCGTGATCGAAGATGCTTCGGGGCGTTTGGCGTTTCTGCTGCTATCGAGCGGTGTCTGCTGCGTTTTGCTAACGATGGTGTCGTTATCGCCCCTCGGGTTTGCCTTGGGACTTGTTGCTCCGATTGCCGCTGGCGCCGCTCGGGATGGCTTTGAGAGCCGGCGCGAGCAACACGATGCAGAAGAGGCCATGCCCGAGGCGTTTACCGCACTTTCCATGTCGCTTGCCTCGGGACATTCGCTGGCCCAGGGCATGCGCTTTGTGGGCGCTCATGCGCAAGAACCGGTGCATACCGAGTTTTTGCGGGTAGCGGCGGCGATCGATTGCGGCATCTCGGCGACCGACGCGCTCGATGACTTGCTCGTGCGCATCGACGCCCCCGGCCTTTCGCTTGTGACCTTGGCGCTTAAGGTGTCTCAGCGCACCGGTGCTCCGCTTGCCGACTTACTGTCCGAGGCGTCGAGCATGGTGGGGGAGCGCATTGAGCTCAAGCGCCGCCTGGATGTTAAGACGTCGCAGGCTCGCATGTCTGCGCATATGGTCGCGGCGATGCCGGCGGGCATGTGCGCGGTGTTGGCGCTGCTTTCGGCAGATTTTCGTCGCGGTCTTGCGACGCCTGCCGGTGCGGGCGCTGTGGTGCTGGGTCTAGCCCTCAACGTCGTTGCCCTGGTGGTTATCCGGCGCATTATGCGGGTGGAGCTATGAGCGCCCTGGTTGCAGTTGTGGCTTGCCTGTGTGCCCTGAGTGTATTTGTCGCGACGGGTTTGGATCGGGCGGATGCGCGCAAGATCGCAGGGGCCTGCAAGCGCGAGGCGGTGCTGGTCGCTGCCGCGGGTCGCTCGGTGGTCGATGCCCTGACCGCGCGAGTGAAGGGCGCGGTTGGAGCGGGCGGCCCGGCGCGAGTGTCGCTCGGCGAAGTGTCCGAGATGATCGATGTTGTGCGCTTGGGTCTTTCGGCCGGCCTTTCGTTTGATGCGGCGCTTGAGATTTTCTGCGCCAACCGCCGGTCAGTGCTGGCTCTTCGCCTTGAGCGGGCCTGCATGGCGTGGCAGGTGGGCGTGGGCACGCGTGAGGACGAGTTGTTGACCGCCGCGCGCGACCTGGACGTGCGAGCGCTCGAGACCTTTGCCATTACGGTGGGGCAGGCACTCGCCCTGGGTGCCCCACTTGCCGAGACACTGGCCGCTCAAAGTCGCGAGATCCGTGCGGCTCATCGCGCCGCGGTCGAGCGCGAGATTGAGCGTGCGCCCGTCAAGCTGCTGATTCCCACCGGCACGCTCATCTTGCCGGCGTTGCTTCTGTCCATATTGGGCCCGCTGCTGGGAGCAGGCGGGATGATGTAGGGAGGAATACATGAACACGATGACTGACGCTGCTGGCAAGGTCCAGGGCTGGGCGTTTTGCCGGGCGGCACATGTTCGTCAGCGCGCCAAGGAGCTACTGCAGGAGGAGAGTGCACAGGGTACCACCGAGTATGCCATCTTGGTCGGCGTGCTCGTGGTGATCGCGATTATCGCCATCGTCGCATTTAAGGGCAAGGTCCAAGATCTATGGAACGCTATCAGCGAGGGCATCAACAGCCTGTAGAGGGCGAGCGCCCCATCGGGGTGCTGCTGGTGTTTGCTTGCCTGACCGTGGCGATAGCGGCGGTGCTTTGGGGGCTTAACGCCGCGCGGCAGCAGCGTCCTGGGGCCGCCTTCGATTCGGGCTCAGATTCGGCGGTGGCGTCTCAAAAAGATGAGATGCGAGATGCGGACGATTCGGATGTCGCTGTCACGGCGCAAACCTTTCTGCGGACGCTCGACAAGCGGTCTGGCACTGCGACGGATTCGCCTGGGGACAACGCGATTACGGTCCGGCTTGCATGGTCTGAGGACCGACCGATGACCGAGGCAGCGGCGGATATGTTACGCGCCTACCGCGAGGTGCCAACGGCCCAGCTCGCCCTGAGCGGCTATCTTGATATTAAGGGCAACGTATGGGGCGCCATCGTGCGCGATGGGCGCGGCTGGGTCGATATGGTGACGGTTGCCGCGGATGCCGGCGATGCCTCGTGCCGCCTGCGCGTGATCCGCCTGAGCCCGCAGGCATCGAACTCAAAGGAGGGGTCGTGAAATGCATGACGTCCTGCGCGAGGAATCTGCCCAAGCGACTGTGGAATACGCCATCGTCACGGTGGCGCTGTTATCGATCGTGCTGGCGATTGTGGGACTTTGGCGTGCTGGCACCGATGGACGCTTGGCGGCGCTGGTTGAGCGGGCGGCATCCCATGGCGTTGCCTCGACGTCGGTTATCGACGCCGCTGCGGGCGCTAAGGACATCGCGTTGTATTGATATCGCGCGCGAGGACTGGGCGCAGTCTACGGTCGAGGCCGCTTTTTTGCTGCCGACGTTTCTGACGCTCATCCTTCTCGCACTGCAACCGGTGTGCCTGCTTTATACGCGCGCGGTCATGGAGTCTGCCGCCGCCGAGACCGCGCGGCTCATGATCACGACGACGGCGGAGGACGACGATCTTAAGGAGTTCACCCGCCGCCGGCTTGCCGCAGTGCCCAACGTTTCGATCTTTCATGCCGGCGGGCCGTTGTCGTGGGATATTGAGCTTAGCCGGGCCGATGCGGGTGGCGTCTCGTCCGTGTCCGTTTCCGGCGAGGTCAAGCCGTTGCCTGTGATCGGTGCGTTTGCGCAGGCTATGGGTGGTACCGCCGAGGGTGGCTACGTTGAGCTCAAGGTCGATGTCTCGTATCAATCACGTCCCGAATGGCTGGAGGGAGATTATGATTCGTGGATTGCTGCATGGGATTAAGCGTTTCTGGTCTAGACGCGTTTTGACGCGCCGTCCGAGCTGCCATCGCAAGCGAGGCGGCTTTATGGGCCGCGCCGGTATCGACCTGTTTATCGAAGACGGTGCCTACACCACGCTTTCTTCTGCCGTGGTCATCCTAGTGGTGCTCACGTTGTTGTTTTCGTCGACCGCGGCGATATGGAGCATGTCGCGCGCGGGGGACACCCAGGTGGCGGCCGATAGCGGCGTGCTGGCGGGTGCCAACGTAGTGTCGTCCTATCACACGGCTGCCACGGTGGTTGATGCGAGCATCTTGAGTCTGGGGCTAGCGGGGTTTGCCACGATCGGGACGGGCCTGGTCGCCATCCTCATCCCGGGTGCCGAACAAGTTGCCGGCAATATGGTCGACACCGGGATTGAGATCATTAAAACGCGCAACAAGTTTGCCAAAAGCGCATCGGAAGGCTTGCAGAAAATCGAGACGGCTCTGCCGTATCTGATTGCCGCGCGTGCCACGCAGGCGGTGTCGGCGCAGGATACCGATAGTGTGACCTATACCGGTACGGCGCTTGCCGTGCCCAGGACGTCCGAGTCGGATTTCGTTGCGCTCGAGGGTTCTGAGATCTCGACCGATGCCATTAAAGACACATCGAAAGATCTGGAGCGCGCAGCAGATGAGCTGCAGAAGGCCTTGGAGGAGACGGCGAAAGCAAAAGAACGCGCCTGGCTTGCGGATTGCGGTGGATCGGTTCCGGCTTCGGTCGGTAGCTGTTCATGCATGTGGGAACGTACGAGGAGTTTGGCAAAGCTCTCGGGTGAGCAGAACCCGCATTATGCCTCGAGCATTTCGTGGGAGCCACAGGTGGCGCTCGACCGCGCGAAGACCTACTACCGTCAACGCCTGGCAGACGAAAAACCGCAGGGTTCAAGCGTCGAGACGAAGGCGGAGTCGGCGGCGCGCAAGGCGTTTTACACCTATGCGAGTACAGAGGTCAATCGTGCATATGTAACCGAGGACGGAGATGAAGTCGCTTCCTATATCCCGCTGTTGCCGCGCAACACTGACGAGGTGCGAGCGACGGAACTCTATACCGATACGGTGTGGCCAACCAGTGCCATCGATGGCAAGACGTATCTGCATTACGGAACGAGTTGCCCCAACTATAAGAAGGGGGCGCCATGCGGGCTGGCCTCGGTTGCTGCTTATGACGGGCAGGACAAATGCAATAGATGCCATTTTGGTGTTTCGTCGCTCGGTGCCGTTGCGGCTCCTTCGACTTCTATCGAAAACGGCTTTGAGTACCACTTTGATCGATTCAAAGAGGCTCTGGAAGACTACGTCGAATGCCGCAACAAAGAACTCGAACTTGAGCGTCAGACCGAGGATGAGGCCGACCGTGCGGGCAATGCGTTTGACCAGGCCATTAAAGCGCTTTCCGGCGAGCGCCCGCGTATCGCCCCACCTGGCCGCAACGGCGTGGTCGCCTTTGCAGTTTCGGGTGACATTACCAGCCCCGATCAACTTAACTCCTCGTTTAACGCGGCAGTCAGGCTTGGCGATCGCGGTGCTATCTCTGCCGCGGTGCTGGCGCCCGATGAGGCGACGGCGCAAAACAACGTGCTTTCGCGATTTTTCTCGACATTGAAGGAACGCTCGGGCGGCGTTGCCGGCGTGCTCGACGGCGTCATGGATGTTTGGGGACGGCTACTCGTGGGATACGGAGACATCCAAGGTTCGGCCGACGAACTTATGGACGAGATGATTAAAGACCTAGGAGGGGGCAGCGGTGCGTTGGGCTCCATTGCATCGTGGCTCGGCGATACCGTTTCGGCGTCCGTGGCGGCGCTGGGTTTGGAACCGTGCGACTTGCGCCTGCGAAAGCCGGTGCTGACCGATTCCGCCAACGTCATTAAGAGTCCGGGGTCTGACATTGCGGGTCTCTCTCAAACGCAAGACAAACTGCGAAGTATTCCGTTGGGCGTGACCGATCCCAAGGCGCTTTGCGAGGCGTTGGAATATCAAGTCGAACGCACCATTAGCGGTACGGTGTTCACACTTGCGGAGATTCCTCTGCCCGGCGGCGGCTCCATCCCGCTCACCGTCGATGTCGCCACGCTGGTTGGCGCTCTGGGCGGTGGGTCGTAATGAGTATCCGCATGCGTCTGCGCGAGGAGCGCGCCCAAGCGACGGTTGAGATGGCAGTGGTTACGCCCGTTTTGCTGGTGCTGGCACTCATCGTGTACAACGTCATGATCTTTGCCAGCGCTGTTGCGCGCTTCGACCGCGTGGTGCCCGACATCGTGTTGGCGCACGCCGTGGCGTCGGAGGGGGAGGGCGACGAAAGCTCTGCCGATGCCTCGGCGACGGTTCAGACTCAAATTCTGAATGCCATGGAAGGCTATGACTTGCAGATCGAAGTGTCGAGCGAGCAAGGCGCGGAGGCATCGGATGGTGGCCTGCTCTCCCTATCCGGTACGTTTAGGACCTACACCTGCACCATGCACTATGAGCCGTGGCCGACTTCTCTCAGCATCGCTGGCGTTCCGCTGGGGGCGCCGACAACGTTGTCGCACGAGCGTGCGGTGACGGTCGATCCATGGCGTCCGGGGGTGGTCATGTGACCGCGGTCTCGTCCTACATCGTCTACGCGCGGGCACTCAATAGGCTGGGTTGGACGCCGGCCGAGTTTGTGGTGGCGGAGTCGTTTGTCGTGCGCCTGCGCGGCATGCTGGGACGGCGTCCGGTTGCCGCCAACGGCCTGCCGCTCGTCATGGCGTTTCCACGCTGCTCTTCGGTCCATACGTGTTTTATGGCCTATCCCATCGACATCGCCTTCATCGATCGCGACGGCAATATCCTCGCGCGCTACGAAAACGTCCGCCCTTGGCGCATGTGCTCCTGCCCCGGCGCCTGGGCCGTACTAGAGCGTCCTTCAATCATTGTTTCGACCCCTGCTCTCCAACGCGTGCCGGCTTAAGAATTGGCGACAGTGGACTTTCGTCATACGAAATTGGGTAAGATGGAGGAGAAGATGCATGGATGTTGAGATTCATCCCAACGCTAAAAAGCACCTGACGGAAAAGCAGGTGCTTAGCGCTTGGCTTGCGGTTACTGAGTGCATTCGTCGCGAGTCGAAGGACGAGCCGCCGAGATGGCTTGCGATTGGATGGCTCCCAGACGGACGAAGCGTGGAGCTTGTCGCGGTCGAGCTTGTCCGTGGGTGGCTTATCATTCATGCCTTGTCTCCAGTCCAGAAGAAATTTTGGCAGGAGATTGAACAGGCTCGGCAAAGGGGTCGATGATGGGCAAGACGTATACGGCCGCTAATGGTCAGGTTGTAACGGATGAAATGATTGACGCGTGGTGCGAGTCGTACGAGCGCGGAGAGTTTCCGGATGGCGAACACACCGTTGGTGGGATCGTGCATGGACGGCCCCCGCTCTCAGGTGAGGGGACGGCAACGCTGTCGGTCAAGATTCCTCTGGGAATGAAGGAGGCCATTCGTCGACGGGCGGCTGCCGAGGGGATGACGCCAAGTGAGTTTGCCCGTGCGGCTCTGAGTGAAAAACTTCTTGCTGCCGGCTGATGCCTCTGACGTGCCGATTTATAGAACCGAGGCTGTGCTCAAAAACTTTTTTAAAATTCTCGGTTGACCGGAACGCGTCCTTGGTTATACTAATCAAGCCTTGAAACAAGGCACACCTCAAATGGCTGGGTAGCTCAGTTGGTAGAGCAGAGGACTGAAAATCCTCGTGTCAGGGGTTCGATTCCCTTCCCCGCCACCTTGAATTGACTAGGACCTCTGCAAAGGGGTCCTTTTCTTTTATGTAGCCCATGCACGGAATCGAACCCCGTGAGGGCGCGGAGCTGAGGAAACGCGCAAGCGTTTTCCAGCGTAGCTCGCAAGGCGCGCAAGCGCCGCAGCGGTCCGTCCGCGCAGCGCGCGGACGCGATTCCCTTCCCCGCCACCTTGAATTGACTAGGACCTCTGCAAAGGGGTCCTTTTCTTTTATTGAGGGCTCTGCGGAAATTGCGTCCCGGAATTTGGCTTCAGAGTGGGATGCGCTTTCCGGCGCTTACTTCCGACGTGCGTGCACATCTCGGGCCCGCCCGCTCAGACATTCCTCCCGCTTTTGCGCCACTTTACAGACCGTTCGGTCGTCTGTCCGCATGCGCGGGTATACTCAAAACGATACTTTTCCTATGCAATACGATGCAGGCTCGGCCTGCACGATCCGAAGGGGGCAGTGATGGAGAGGATACTCGGCGTTAATCTCTCTGGCTGGTTTATTCCCGAGCCTTGGGTGACCCCGTCGCTATACGCGGCGACCGGTGCATCCAACGCGGCCGAGCTGCAGGAGGCCATGGGCACCGCCGCCTATAACGAGCGCATGCGCCGTCATTACGAGACGTTTGTGAGCGAGGACGATTTCCGTCGCATGGCGCAGATCGGCCTCAACGCCGTGCGCCTGCCGGTGCCTTGGTATGCCTTTGGCTCACAGGAGTCCGATGCCTCCTACATCTCGGTTGTCGATTACATCGACCGCGCGATTGAGTGGGCTGCCAAGTACAACATTCGCGTGCTGCTTGACCTGGCGACTGTGCCCGGTGGCCAGGGCGATTCCAACGATTCGCCCGCCACGCCGGAGGCTGTTGCCGAGTGGCATTCGTCCACCAACGGTCGTCATGTCGCACTCGACGTGCTCGAGCGCTTGGCCGATCGCTACGGCGAGGCCGAGAGCCTGCTGGGTATTGAGCTGCTGGATACGCCGCAGATGAGTGTCCGCAAGAGCCTCTTCACCATGACGGATGGCATTCCTGCTCACTACCTGCGCAATTTCTATCGCGATGCTTACGAGCTCGTCCGTTCGTATATGCCCGAGGATAAGATCGTCGTTTTCTCGTCGTCGGGGCATCCCAGCGAGTGGAAGCATTTTATGCGCGGCGCCAAGTACAAGAACGTCTACATGGACCTTCACCTGTACCATTACCGCGACGAGCATGCGCTCGACATCACGAGCCCCCGCGGGCTGACGACGGCGATTTCGCGTAACAAGCGCGAGCTTAAAGAGGCGATTTCGACTGGGTTCCCCGTGCTGGTGGGCGAATGGTCGGGCGCGGCGATCTTTGCCAACTCGTCGGTTACGCCCGAGGGCCGCAATGCCTACGAGCGCGTGTTTATCGCCAACCAGCTGGCTTCGTTTGCGCCGGCTGCCGGTTGGTTCTTCCAAACGTGGAAGACCGAGAAGCGCATTGCAGCATGGGACGCCCGCGCGGCGCTCGGTACGCTCGAGCGCGGCATGATTGAATAGGTTGATATGACGCAAAACAGCGCCCATACGGGCAAACTCTATGTGGTCGGCACGCCCATCGGCAACCTGGGCGACCTGTCCCCGCGCGTTGGCGAGGCCTTTGCCGCTGCCGATGTCATCTGCTGCGAAGACACGCGCGTGACGTCAAAGCTGCTGATGCACCTGGGCATTTCCAAGCCGCTTGTCCGTTGCGACGAGAATGTGATCGCCAGCCGCGCCACCGGCCTGGTCGACCGTCTGCTGGCGGGGGAGACCCTCGCCTTTGCCTCGGACGCCGGCATGCCGAGCGTGTCCGATCCCGGCCAGGCGCTGGTCGAGGCGGCGCGTGAGGCCGATGTGCCCGTCGAAGTTGTTCCCGGGCCCTCTGCTTGCGTCACGGCGCTCGTTTCGTCCGGCATTCCCTGCGAACATTTTTTCTTCGAGGGCTTTTTGGGTCGAAAGCGCGGCGACCGCGTGCGCCGTTTGCAGCGCCTTGCCGTGGTTCCCGGCGCACTCATCTTCTACGAGTCTCCACATCGCATCGTGGCGACGCTCGAGGCTGTGGCAGAGGTTTTTCCCCAGCGTGAGGTTGCCGTCTGCCGCGAACTTACCAAGCTGCACGAGGAGGTCTTGCGCGGGCCCGCCGCCCAGCTCGCCGAGGAGCTGCGTGCTCGCGGCGAGGTGAAGGGCGAGATTGCGCTGGTCATCGCGCCGCCGAGCGAGGACGAGGAGGCCGGTATCGTGCCGGTTGGCGCCGCGGCAGCGGATCCCGACGAGGCCCTGCGCGAGGATATCCGCGCCGCGCTCGAGGAGGGGGAGCCCGCGTCTGCGGTGGCCAAGCGCCTGTCTCAGAAGTATTCGCGCCGCAAGCGCGATGTCTATGCCATGGTGCTCGATATGCAATAGATGGAGGATATCCAGCCCTTGCGCTAGAATCATCCCCTGTATGCAACGTTTTTCTGGAGGACAAACCCCATGGATCAAAGCAAGCCTTCGTTCTTTATCACGACGCCCATCTACTACGTCAACGCCGATCCGCACCTGGGCACGGCTTATTCCACCATCATCGCCGATGTTCAGGCTCGCTATCGTCGCTCCGCCGGCTATAACGTCAAGTTCCTGACCGGCATGGACGAGCACGGCGAGAAGGTCGCCGAGGCCGCAGCCAAGCACAACATGACGCCGCAGGAGTGGACCGACAGCCAGGCTCCGCACTTCAAGGAGCTTTGGAGCAAGCTCGAGATCTCCAACGACGACTTCATCCGCACCACCGAGCCGCGCCAGCATCATGCCGTGCAGTACCTGTGGGAGCGCATGAAGGAGTCCGGCTACCTGTATAAGGGCAGCTACGACGGTTGGTATTGCGTGCCTGACGAGACCTACTTCACCGATACGCAGGTCCAGAAGGGCGACGAGGAGTACGGCAGCGTCGGCCAGCACCTGTGCCCCGACTGCCACCGTCCGCTTGAGCGCGTGCAGGAGGAGTCCTACTTCTTTAAGCTTTCCGCTTTCCAGGACAAGCTGCTCAAGCTTTACGACGAGCACCCCGACTTTGTCGAGCCTGCGTTCCGCATGAACGAGGTGCGTAGCTTTGTCGAGGGCGGCCTCAACGACCTTTCCGTGAGCCGCACGAGCTTTGACTGGGGCATTCAGGTCCCGTTTGACGAGGGTCACGTGACCTACGTGTGGTTCGATGCGCTGCTCAACTATATGACGGCCGTCGGCTACGGTGTCGACACCGACGAGGCGCGTGCCGAGCTGGCCTATCGCTGGCCCGCGCAGTTCCACATCGTGGGCAAGGACATCATCCGCTTCCACTGCGTCATTTGGCCCGCCATGCTCATGGCCATCGGCGAGGCCCTGCCCGAGCACGTCTTTGCCCACGGCTTCCTGACCGTGCGCAATGCCGAGACCGGCAAGGCCGAGAAGATGTCCAAGAGCCGCGGCAACGCCATCGCTCCGCAGGACGTTATCGACATGTTGGGCGTCGAGGGCTATCGCTACTACTTCATGACCGACGTCGTCCCCGGTACCGACGGTGCCATCAGCTTCGATCGCATGGAGCAGGTCTACAACGCCGACCTGGCCAACAGCTGGGGCAACCTTATCTCGCGTTCGCTCAACATGAGCGGCAAGTACTTTGATGGTTGCGCGCCCGCCAAGCCCGCATCGTTCGATGCGTTCGACAACCCGCTGGCAAAGAT
>DAWDYI010000019.1:0-40241 GCA_052344885.1 Collinsella aerofaciens | reverse complement strand
GTCCCTTGCGGCGTAGTTCTTATTTAAGCCGTCCAAGTTTTGGGGTGCAGTTCATCGACTACCCGTACCGCCCATCCGATTCTGTATTAAAAAACCCGCCAGGCTGTTGTAAAAATGGACATCAGCGCTACTATAGTTCCACTTGCACTTTGTCCCAGTGCAGTGTTTCCAGCCATTTTTATACTGGGGGTAATGATATGAAGGACATCACCATCAGCCGCAGGAGCCTTCTGGTCTCCGCTGGCCTGCTCGCGCTCGCCCCGCTCGCCGGATGCGGCGGCAACTCTGGTTCCGGCTCTGCTGCCGCCGGTTCCGACTACACTATCGGCGTTCTGCAGCTCACCGAGCACTCCGCACTCGATGCCGCCAACGACGGCTTTGTCAAGGCCATCAAGGAGAGCGGCCTTAAGGTCAAGATCGACCAGAAGAACGCCCAGAACGACCAGTCCACGTGTAAGTCCATTGCTGACAAGTTTGTGGGCGACAACGTCAACCTGATTTATGCCATCGCCACGCCCGCCGCACAGGCTGCTGCCGGTGCCACGGCGGATATCCCCATCGTGGGCTGCGCCATCACCGACTACGCCGCCTCCGGCCTGGTCCAGGACAACGACAAGCCCGGCACCAACGTCACCGGCGCCTCCGACCTTACCCCGGTCGCCGAGCAACTCGAGATGATGCAGAAGGTCCTGCCCGACGTAAAGAAGGTCGGCCTGCTCTACTGCACCGCCGAGCCCAACTCCGACGTCCAAATCAAGGCCGCCAAGAAGGAACTCGACAAGCTTGGCCTCCAGTACACTGACTTCACCGTCTCGAGCTCCAACGAGATTCAGTCCGTCGTCGAGTCTGCCGTGGGCAAGGTCGACGCGCTGTACTCCCCCACCGACAACACCATCGCCGCGGGTGCCTCGCAGGTCGGCCAGATCTGCAAGGAAAACAAGCTTCCCTTCGTGACTGGCGAGGAGGGTATGTGCATGGCCGGCGGCCTGTTCACCCTCTCCATCAATTACGAGGACCTGGGCTACGCCGCGGGCGAGATGGCCGTTAAGATCCTGAAGGGCGAGGCCAAGCCCGAAGACATGCCGATCAAGCACCTCTCGAGCAAGGACCTGGTCGTCGTCAAGAACGACGAAATGGCCGAGGCCCTGGGCATCGACCTTTCCGCTCTGGACGCGTAATGCCATACGCGGCATGCGTCTAGAGCCCGTGCTCGCGCTTTAGCCGCGTTATTCAATATCTGAGCCACAGGGGCGGGCGCTGTAGACCGGCGTCCGCCCTGCTTGTTTCAGGTAAAACAAAACGTCTGTCCGCAGCTCTTCTATGCATTGTTACCGCTATTATGGTGAATCACGTGTCCACCCTATCCTAGGAGGTATGAAGCATGCTCATTGCATTGCAGGGCGCCGTTTCTCAGGGCGTCCTCTGGGGCATTATGGTGCTTGGCGTGTTTATCACGTTCCGCCTGCTCGACATTCCCGATATGACCTGCGACGGCAGCTTTGCCCTCGGCGGCTGCGTCTGCGCTGTGCTCATCGTCAATAACAACGTCGACCCGCTGCTCGCCGTGCTGGCCGGCATGTGCGCCGGCGCCATCGCGGGCGCCGTCACGGGCATTCTGACCACCGTCTTCGAGATTCCCGCGATCCTCGCCGGAATCCTCACCCAGATCAGTCTGTGGTCCATCAACCTGCGCATCATGGGCAAGTCCAATACGCCCATTCTTGCCAAGGGCACCGTGTTCTCGGCCGTCAGCAATATGACCGGTCTGCCGCAGTCCACCGTTGCCATCATCTTGGGCATCCTGCTCGCCGTGGCTATCGTTGCCATCCTGTATTGGTTCTTTGGCACCGAGATCGGCTCGGCGCTGCGCGCCACCGGCAATAACGAGTACATGATCCGCGCTCTGGGCGTCAACACCAACTCCACCAAGATGATCGCCCTCGTGCTCTCCAACGCCCTCATCGGCCTTTCGGGCGCGCTCATCTGCCAGAGCCAAAAGTATGCCGACATTGGTATGGGCACCGGTGCCATCGTTATCGGTCTTGCCGCCATTGTTATCGGTGAGGTGCTCGGCCGTCTGCTGCCCGGCGGCCTCACGCAGTTTAGCGTCCGTCTTGCCTCCGCCGTCTTTGGCTCCGTGGTGTACTTCCTTATCCGCGCCATCGTGCTGCAGTTGGGCATGGACGCCAACGACATGAAGCTGCTCTCCGCCGTAATTGTCGCTGTGGCCCTGTGCGTGCCCGTGGTTTGGGAGCGCTATAAGCTCCGCAGCTCCTACACGAAGGGGGATGAGGCAGATGCTTAAGCTCTCGCACGTCAAGAAGACCTTTAACAAGGGCACCGTCACCGAGAAGCGCGCGCTCACCGGCGTCGACCTCACCCTGAATGACGGCGACTTTGTAACCGTGATCGGCGGCAACGGCGCCGGCAAGTCCACGCTGCTCAACATGATCGCCGGCGTGTACCCGCTCGATTCGGGCGTTATTGAGCTCGACGGCACCGACATCTCGCGCCTGAGCGAGTCGCAGCGCGCCAAGTACCTGGGCCGCGTGTTTCAGGACCCCATGCGCGGTACCGCTGCCGACATGCAGATCGCCGAGAACCTGGCCCTCGCCAAGCGTCGCGGCCAGCGTCGCGGCCTTTCGTGGGGCGTCACCAAGGCCGAGAAAGATGGGTACGTTGAGCTGCTCAAGCGCCTGGACCTTGGTCTGGACACGCGTCTCAACGCCAAGGTCGGCCTGCTCTCGGGCGGCCAGCGCCAGGCACTCACCCTGCTGATGGCCACGCTCACCAGGCCGCGCCTGCTACTGCTCGACGAGCACACCGCGGCCCTCGACCCCAAGACGGCCTCTAAGGTGCTCAACCTGACCGAGGAGATCGTCGACGAGAACCGCCTGACCACGCTCATGGTCACGCACAACATGAACGACGCCATCCGTCTGGGCAACCGTCTGATCATGATGCACGAAGGCCACGTGATCTACGACGTGGCCGGCGACGAGAAGAAGTCGCTCACCGTGGCCGACCTGCTGCAGAAGTTCGAGGAGGTCTCGGGCGGCGAGCTCGCCAACGACCGCATGCTGCTAAGCTAAAACCTGCCAAAAAGGGACAGGTTTATTTTGGCAGGTTTTATCTGCGCAAACGTCAAAACCGCCGCAAAGGGACAGACGTCCTTGCGGCGGTTTTCGCATATTATGTCGATAATCCGATATTCAACCAGACATTCTGGCTAAGGACTAAGGAAACTGCCATGAAAAGACTCCCCCGCTTTGCGTTAGCCGCCGCGTTGTTTGCCGGCGCGCTCGCAGGCATCCCAAGCCTCGCTTTCGCGGGGAACCTGCCCGCCGCTATTGACGGCTCCGTGGCCGTCATGCACACCAACGACATCCACGGCAGCTACAAGTACAGCTACAACGAAAGCAAGGGCACCGGCACTGTGGGCTTTGACGGACTGGCGGTTCTCTATAGCGCCCAGGGCAACGCCCCCGATCTTTTGCTCGATGCGGGCGACACCTTCCACGGACAGTCCTTCGCCACCATGAGCGAGGGCAAGAGCATCGCCGAGCTCATGGACACCTTCTATGCAGACGGCTACGACGCGACCACGCCGGGCAACCACGACTGGAGCTACGGCGCGGACAAGCTCCGCACCATGACCGGCCACAGCCCCACCGGCACGCCCTTCGCCATGCTCTGCGCGAACGCGAAGTCTACGAGCGGCGTATGGAGCTCGAGCATCACGAAGACGCTCGATCGCACCTGGGAGGATAGCGAGGATCAATCCACATTCGACTACAAAATCAAGGTCGGCGTCGTGGGTGCCATGGATGAGTCGCTGGAATCCTCGCTGCGCGCGGACCTGGTCGCGGGTACGTCGTTCTCGAGTGCCGCGAACGCCATCAATGCCGAGGCAGAGCAGCTGCGCAAGGAGGGCTGCGATGTTGTTGTGTGCATCGCGCACACGCTCGACGCCAAGACCTTTGCCACGCGACTCCGTGGCGTCGATGCCCTTATCGCAGGCCACGAGCACATCAACCTTAACGAGAAGGTGACGGGAGCCGACGGCAAGACAATCCACGTTGTCGAGGCGGGCAGTGCCTTTGCCGAGGTAGGACTGCTTTCCATTCCGTACAAATACGACACGAATGGCACCGAGACGACCGACGATGACACGGTCACGGTCCCTGCAGACGGCAGCAACGAGAAGCTCTACACCGCCAAGGACGTAAACGCTCTTTTGACCGACCCCAACAAGGGCTCCGCCTATCAGAGCATCCTTGATGAGGTCCACAACAACAAGATCAAGCCGCTCGACGATGCCTTTAGCGCCGCATCGAGCGAGGTGCTCGGCACGAGCTCTACCAACTATTTCTACGGCGAGGACGCCGCAGGCACGCATGGCTGGGAAATGGTGCGCACCACCGATTTCCGCCCCAGCAAGGAGGGCGACACCACCAAGGCCCAGACCATCGGCCACGTGATTTGCGGCTCCTATCTTGCCCTGACGGGCGCGGACCTCGCTATCGAAAACGCTGGCGGCATCCGCGGCGGCATCGCGGCGGGCAACGTGACCGCCGGCAACGTCATCGCCATCTCGCCCTACGGCAACACCGTGGAGACCTGGACCATGACCGGCGCGGACTTCCTCGCAGCGCTCGAGCACTCGCTACAAATCAGCGACGATTGCAACGACAGCTACGAGCTTCAGCAGGCTTATGTGGCGGCCGGTCACACCGAGCAGGAGGCGCAAGACAAGTACAAGTGGCGCGATGACTCTGGCAGCGTTCTCTCCTTTGGCGGCATCAACGTGACGATTGATTGGACGCAGCCCGAAGGCAAGCACATTGTGAGTGCCACACTCACCAAAGATGGCAGCACGCTCGACCCCGCCAAGACCTATACCGTCGCCACCAACAACTACATCATCACCAACACGACCGACTTCCCCACCTTCGCAAACGCCACCAAGCACACCGAGTGGGGTACCTGCGAGTCAGCGCTAAGGGCGCTGATCGGGCAGAACAGCTGGGAGAGCAAGATGGCCTCGCTCGCGGGCACCATCAGCTTTGGCTCCGCTGCCGTGGACCCCACGCCCACACCGGCCCCGACGCCTAAGCCCTCACCTAAGACGGACACGACGACCACGAAGGTCATCACCAAGAAGACGACCGGTAAGCTCGCTGCAACGGGAGACCGCACGCTGGCAGTAGTTGGCGCGTGCCTTATCGGCGGCATCATCGTCATCATCCTCGGCATTATCTGGAAGCGTCGACGCTAAGCTACACCGCCGGGCCTTGCAGCCCCGCCGCGTAAACCTTATATCGAGCACAGAAGCCCGTCCGAATTTGATCGGACGGGCTTCTTGGTGGGTATCATGGTTGAACGATCATTAGGAGGTTTTCCCTACATGGAATTGTTTGAGCCGATTCTTCATTTCTTTGAGCAACGGTGGGTCCACAACATCATCTGGGCCGTCATCTTGGCGATAGGCACCGCCGTCGCCGCCAAGGTCGTATCCAAGACCCTGAACCATCTGCTTAACCGAGACGATAACCCGCTTCCGGCATCGAGTATCTTCATCAACATCGCGCGCGCCGTCATCTGGATGATCGGCGGCAGCTTTATCCTCGACAACTGCTTTGGCATTAACGCAAACGCGCTCGTCGCCGCCCTTGGCGTCGGCGGCATCGCCATCTCGCTCGGCTTTCAGGACACGCTGTCAAACCTTATCGGCGGCATGCAGGTGACCTTTATGGGCATCATCAAGCCCGGCGACAATATCGAGGTCGGCGGCGTATCCGGCGTGGTCCAAGACATCACTTGGCGCCATACAACGATTGAGGATGCCTGTGGGCAGACCATCATCGTCCCCAACTCCAACATCTCCAAGAACACGCTCGTGCACCTCATGCCCTTTGGGCGCGTTGCCGTGCCCGTCGCGGTCAAGGACACGTCCAAGTGGGCTTCACTGGACGCACTGGCAGACGAGCTGACCAGCGCCACCAAAGCCGCCGTGCTTCCCATCTCGGGCTTTGACAAGGAGCCCTACGTACTCTTTAGCGAAATCGGCGACTTTGGCATCAAAGGAAAGATCATCTTTATCGTCAGCGACGACAGCACTACTTTCACGGCAGCCGACGCCTGCATCCGCGCCATCGCCCCCATCATCGCCTAACCCGCCAAAAAGGGACAGGCACCTTTGTGGTGGTTTTCATTCGTGGTACCATGGTTTATGTAGTTGTTTAAACGACTAAGGGAGCAACATCATGGAAGAGGCCTATCGTCAAGCACGCAAGCGCGGCGAGCAAGGACGTCGACGCGCCATTAGCCAAAGCGAGCATCCATACCTTACGGACCTCGACAGTTTGATTGCTCAGCTCCCCTTAGGCCAGCGAGTGAGTGTCGGCCTGCGGGATATTCCGATCGAAATGGTCGTCGGCACTGTCGCCAAGGGCCGTCAGTCCGCCTTTTCATGCAACTTTATGCCCCTGCTGCCGTTTAACACCGAGTTCGCCCGCAAGTGGTCCAACCTCTACGACATCCAGGTAACCGAGGGCTATCGCGACCCCATCATCGTCACCGAGTTCATGCATCGGTTCTATGTCCAGGAAGGCAATAAACGCGTCAGTGTCCTCAAATTCTTGGACGCTCCAACGGTTTCGGCCAGGGTCACCCGTCTCTACCCCGGCACATGGGATTCCGTCGAAAGCCGCCTGTACGGTGAATTCTGCGCGTTTTGGCGCGTCTGCCCCCTATACGAGATCGAGTTCTCGCGTGAGGGAAGCTACGAGACGCTCGCCAAGATGCTCGGTCAGAACCTTATCGAAAAATGGCCGCAGAAAAAGGTCGACTACCTGCGCCACACCTTCCTGCTCTTTAAGCGCGCCTACCTTCGCGCAGGCGGCGACCACCTGGACATTACGCCTGCCGACGCCATGCTCGTGTACCTCAATGTGTACAACCAGGACCGCCTGCTGGATACGCCGACGGATATCGTCGTAAACCGCCTGTGCAAAATTTGGCGCGAGCTGGTCATTGCCGGCAAAAATGACGAGGACAAGGTCGATCTTGTCGAAGCGCCGAGCGTCGATGAGGAGGAGTCGCCCGCCAAGTCCACCTCCGGCGTGCTCAACTTCTTTATGGGCAAGACTGTCTATTCGGCGGCCAACCCCCTGCGTATCGCCTTTATCCATGAGTTCCCCTGTGCGACGTCGAGCTGGGACAGCCTGCACGACCAAGGGCGTCAGTATCTCGATGAGCATTTTGGCGGTATCGTGCGCACCGAGGCGTTCGAGGACTGTCACGATCCGGATGTGTTCTACGCCGCCGTGGAAACGGCCGTCAAACATGGAGCAAACGTCATCTTCTCGACCTCGCACCGCCTGATGGAATACACGCTCAGGGCTGCCGTTGAGTATCCCCTGGTTCGGTTCCTCAACTGCTCTATCGGCCTTCCCCATCAAAGCGTCCGTTCGTACTTTGGCAAGATGTACGAGGCCAAGTTTCTCCTGGGCGCCCTTGCCGCCAGCATGGCGGACAACCACCGCATCGGTTACCACGCGTCGGTCTTCGCCTCGGGCGCACTCAGCGAGATCAATGCCTTTGCGATTGGCGCCTCGCTGCTCGACCCCCGCGCGCAGGTCATCCTCACCTGGGGCGATGTGCCCGCCGGCGGTCTTGCCGAAGCCATGTGCCGCGAAGGCGTAAGCGTCATGACCGGCACTGACATGTCAAAGTCGCTGGAAGATCCCACTGCCTACGGGCTTCACCGCTTGGTCGATGGCAAGGTTACCGGCATCGCCATGCCCGTCTGGAACTGGGGGCGCTACTACGAACTTATCGTACGAAGCCTGCTGCATGGCACCTGGGATGAGACCAGCGACGACAGCCAAGTGCGCGCCGTCAACTACTGGTACGGCATGAGCTCAGGCGTTATCGACATTCGCTACGCTCCGGGCCTGCCTTATCAGACGCGCAAGCTTGTTCAGCTCCTCCGCAATGGCATTGTTGAGGGATCCATCAACCCCTTTGGCGGCGAGCTCCACAGCCAGAACGGCGTGGTACAGATCGAAGGCTTCCCTCCGCTGCCGAGCACGCAGATTGTCGAGATGAATTGGCTGGCGGACAACGTGGTAGGCACCATTCCGCAGCTCGACGATAAGCCGAAAGTCCCTGCCCTATGAAAATCCTTGCCATAGCCGATACCGAAGAACGATGCCTTTGGGAGTGCTTTCGCAAGGAACGCTTTGAGGGAGTCGACCTGATTTTGTCCGCCGGCGATCTGGACCCGGACTATCTTGAGTTTTTGGTCACCGTCATCAACAAGCCGCTCCTCTACGTGCGTGGCAACCACGATGACCGCTACGCGCGTCATGCACCGGGCGGATGTATCTGCGTAGAAGACAGCGTGTACACGTACCGAGGGATTCGCATTGCGGGCCTTGGCGGGTCCATGCGTTATCGCGACGGCGCCAACATGTACACCGAACGCGAGATGTCCAAGCGTATGCGTAAGCTGTCGCGTAAGGTTAGGATGGTCGGCGGGTGCGACATTCTGCTTACCCATGCGCCCGCCGCAGGTATGGGTGATCTGGACGATCTACCGCATCGAGGGTTTGAGTGCTTTAACACGGCGCTTGAGTCCTGGGGAGCCGACTACATGGTGCATGGGCATGTACACCAAAGCTACGGTTACGATTTTCAGCGCGAGCGGCAGCATGTGTGTGGAACGACGATCATCAACGCCTGCGGCTATACGCAGTTTGAGCTCGACCAGACGCGCTACCCCATCCGTGGCTGGCAGGCAGCCTGGCTCAACTCGCAAACCATGCGCCGCGAGCTCAAACGCCACGAAGCCATCGAGTCTTCAACAGCCAGAACACCCTGGTAACCACCATAAAGGGGACACTGTCCCCTTTATGGTGGTTTTGACGCGATAGCAAGAAACCCGGTCCTGCACGAGGCAGAACCGGGTTTCTTTAGAAATGCTTGCTTTGCTCAGGCAGTAACTGTTAGTTACTCAGCCAGGAAGTCGCGCTGGACAGCGGGATCGACCTTGACGCCAGGGCCCATGGTGGAAGACACGGAGATGGACTTGACGTACTTGCCCTTAGCAGAAGAGGGCTTGACGCGCAGGATCTCGGTGTACAGGGCAGCGTAGTTCTCGACGAGCTGCTGCTCAGAGAAGGACTTCTTGCCCAGGGGCACGTGGCAGATGCCGTAGCGGTCGGCGCGGTACTCAACACGGCCGGCCTTGAGCTCAGAGACCATCTTGGCGACGTCCATGGTCACGGTGCCGAGCTTGGGGTTCGGCATAAGGCCACGGGGACCAAGAATCTTACCGATGCGGCCAACCTTGGCCATCATGTTAGGCGTAGCGATAGCGGCGTCGAAGTTGATCTCGCCCTTCTGGATCTGGGCGACGAGCTCGTCGGAACCGATGATGTCGGCGCCGGCAGCCTCGGCCTCGCGGGCCTTCTCGCCCTCGGCGAAGACGGCAACACGAACGGTCTTGCCGGTGCCGTGGGGCAGGGAGATGGAACCACGGATGTTCTGGTCAGCCTTACGAGTATCGATGCCCAGACGGAAGTGGGCCTCGACGGTCTCGTCGAACTTGGCGGTGTCGAGCTCCTTGATGAGCTTGGCAGCCTGAAGGGGGGTGTAGAGCGTGGCGCGGTCGATCTTCTCGGCAGCGGCGTTATAGCTCTTACCATGCTTAGCCATGTGCATTACCTCCTGTGGTTAAACGGGCGTGAGCCCTCCCACATCGTATCGTGTGCCCTATTGCACACATATAACGGGCGCCCCGGTTGGGGCACCCGTCATTACCTAAAGAAATCGCTACTCAGCGATGGTGACGCCCATGGAGCGGGCGGTACCGGCGATGATCTTCTTGGCGGCGTCAATGTCGTTGGCATTGAGGTCCGGCATCTTGATCTCGGCGATCTTGGTGAGCTGCTCCTGAGAGAGCTGACCAACCTTGTCGGCCTGGGGCTTAGCAGAACCAGACTTGAGGTTCAGCTCCTTCTTGATGAGGTGAGCCGCCGGCGGGGTCTTGGTGATGAAGGAGAAGGACTTATCCTCGTAGACAGAGATCTCAACGGGGATGATGTCGCCCTTCTTGTCCTGCGTCTCGGCATTAAAGGCCTGGCAGAACTGCATGATGTTCACGCCAGCAGCGCCCAAGGCGGGGCCGACGGGAGGAGCGGGGTTAGCTGCACCAGCAGGAATCTGGAGCTTAATGACGTTGGCAACCTTCTTCTCAGCCATGGTCATTCCTTTCGAATCACGAGTGTGAAGTACTTGCTATATCGTAAGCACGCACGTGTTAGAAGCACTCCTGAGATGAGCAGTCACAGAAGAAGCACGCTCGCGCGAACGGACGAAAACTTAAGCGATGACAGCGACCTGGTTAAAGTCGAGCTCGACCGGCGTCTCGCGGCCAAAGATCATCAGCGTGACCTTGAGCTTGCCAGCCTCGGTGTTAACCTCGGAGACCTTGCCATCAAAGTCGGTAAGCGGGCCATCGGTGACGCGGACGGACGTGCCGACCTCAATATCAACCGAAGTGCGCTTGGGCGAATCGCCCTTACCGGGACGACGAGTCATCTTGTTGTACTCGTCGCGGGAAAGCGGAGCGGGCTTGCCGTTGCCGCCCAGGAAACCGGTGACGCCAGGCGTGTTACGAACGCACGTCCAAGCATCATCATCCATCTCCATGCGGACCAGGACATAACCCGGGAAAATCTTGGAATCCTTGGTCTCACGCTTGCCACCCTCTTTAATCTCGGTGACACGCTCCATAGGAATCTCGATATCAAAGATACGGTCCTGCATGCCCATAGTCTCGATGCGATGCTCGAGATCGGACTTAACGCGGTTCTCGTATCCAGAGTAAGTGTGAACGACGTACCAACGCTTAGACATGGTTTAGCCCCTCAATCCAGAGAACAGAGCAAGAGCCTCGCCAAAGCCAGCATCGAGCAGAGCGATGACGACGCCGACGACGATCAGAGAAGCGCAAACGACGACCGAGTAGTTCACGAGCTCCTTTTTATCGGGCCACGTGACACGCTTCATCTCGGACTTGACCGAAGCGAAATACTTCTTGGTGCGGGCGAAGAAACCAGGCTTCTCGTTCTTCTTGGACTTCGCAGCCTTCTCGTTCTTCTTGGCAACGGCCTTCTTGGCCTCAACCTTAGAGTTGGCGGCAGCGTTGTTGGCAGGCGCCTGCTGCTGAGCCTTCTTCTTGTTCTTCTTGTTGGCCATTTGGGTTACCTCCGCGCAATGCGCTTATACATGAGTAAACCGTAAGCCCCCAAGTGGGAGCTTACGGAATAATGACTGGCACGCCAGGAAGGACTCGAACCCTCAACACTCGGTTTTGGAGACCGATGCTCTACCAATTGAACTACTGGCGTATGTGACTAGAGACTAGCGAGTCTCTTTGTGCAGCGTGTGGTGACGGCACCAGGGGCAATACTTCTTGATCTCCATACGATCAGGCATGGTCGACTTGTTCTTGGTGGTCGTATAGTTGCGGCGCTTGCACTCAGTGCACGCAAGAGTAACTAGAGTACGCATGTATCCTGAACCTTTCATTTCCGCCCCGTACGGGCACGAGTTGTTACTTTATCAGCTCCACGTAAGTGCTGTCAATGAAAACCTCGAGTCAATTGGTTCTCGGTGGATCCATTCATATTTGGAACACATCAATGAAGCCATCGAGAGCTAATCGACGGTGCATCCAGGACCATTATCGATCCTCTCGACACCAGCAACGGCTCAATATCCATTGCAGAAAAGAACCCGGCACCCATATAAGTGCCGGGTTCTCTAAGTCAGCTATATCAAAGAGCTAATTTACTCAATGATCGTGGAGACGATGCCCGAACCGACGGTGTGGCCACCCTCGCGGATAGCGAAGCGCAGGCCCTCCTCCATGGCGATCGGGTGGATGAGGTCGCCCTCGATGGTGATGTGGTCACCAGGCATAGCCATCTCGGTGCCCTCGGGGAGCTTGACCGTACCGGTAACGTCGGTGGTACGGAAGTAGAACTGAGGACGATAACCATCGAAGAACGGGGTGTGACGGCCGCCCTCCTCCTTGGTCAGAACGTAGATCTCACCGGTGAACTTGGTGTGCGGGGTAACCGAACCGGGCTTGCAGAGAACCTGGCCGCGCTCGATGTCCTCACGCTTGATGCCGCGGAGCAGCAGACCGACGTTGTCGCCAGCCTCGCAGAAGTCCATGGACTTACGGAACATCTCGATACCGGTAACGACGGTGTTCTGGGTATCCTTGATGCCGACGATCTCGACGGGCTCGTTGAGCTTGAGCTCACCGCGCTCGACACGGCCAGTAGCAACGGTACCACGGCCGGAGATGGTCATAACGTCCTCAACGGCCATCAGGAACGGGAGGTCGTTGTTACGAGCAGGCGTCGGGATGTACTCGTCGACGGCCTTCATGAGCTCGCGAATGGCGTCCATCCACTTGGCGTCGCCCTCGAGAGCGCCCAGAGCGGAGCCACGGATGACGGGGATGTCGTCGCCGGGGAAATCGTACTCGGAGAGGAGCTCACGGGTCTCCATCTCGACGAGGTCGATGAGCTCGTCATCGTCGACCATGTCGCACTTGTTCAGGAAGACGACGATGTAGGGAACGCCGACCTGACGGGCGAGCAGGATGTGCTCGCGGGTCTGAGCCATGGGGCCGTCGGTAGCGGCGATGACCAGGATAGCGCCGTCCATCTGAGCAGCACCGGAGATCATGTTCTTGACGTAGTCAGCGTGGCCCGGGCAGTCAACGTGAGCGTAGTGACGGGCAGCGGTCTCGTACTCAACGTGGGAGACGGAGATCGTGATGCCGCGCTCGCGCTCCTCGGGAGCCTTGTCGATGTTCTCGAACGCAGTGAAGTCAGCCTTGCAGCCCTCGGTCTCGGAGAGAACCTTGGTGATGGCAGCGGTCAGCGTGGTCTTGCCGTGGTCGACGTGACCAATGGTGCCGATGTTAACATGCGGCTTAGTGCGCTCAAACTTCTCTTTGGCCATAAAGCCCTCCTCTAAACAGGTCGTCCCCGGACGGGACTTTGCCTTTATACCATAGTGGCCTCTCAACATACTATTGAGAAGCCACCGTGTTACCTATGGTAGCGGTGACTGGATTCGAACCAGTGACGCCACGGGTATGAACCGTGTGCTCTAACCAACTGAGCTACACCGCCGGATGGAGCCTGCAACCAGACTTGAACTGGTGACCTCTTCGTTACCAACGAAGTGCTCTACCGACTGAGCTATACAGGCACTTGACGGGTGGGAGCTATAGGATTCGAACCTATGTAGGCAGAGCCAACGGGTTTACAGCCCGTCCCCATTAACCACTCGGGCAAACTCCCAATCGTTCAAGTATCCGCAGGTCCTTTGGTCTTTTGGACCGCCGCCCCCGCGAACGAAAAAGATAATACGATGCAACCTTGGGGGCTGTCAACGAAAACCTCTAGATACACGGTGCCGGGCGTATCTATATGCTTTTGACCTGCGGTTTTGCTGAGTTTGGATATGAAGGACGGTGGTTTTGGATACTGAGGTGACGTTTCCCAAGGTAACACTTTGCTGTAGTGGAGTACACCTTCAGTATCGAACTTCGATACTAGCTTATTTGCACCTATATATAGGTCGAGATCGGAGCTGCCCAGACAGAAGATTGCTCTTCCCAGGCAAAATCGAGCGTGGATTTTCTTCCGTTTGAAATCGAGCGTGGATAATCTCCCACTTTGCCGTGCCATCGAATCCAAAGTGGCAGATTATCCACGCTCATTCACTAGGCGGAAGATTTTCCACGCTCGTGTGTCCGATAATCCACGCTCGATGACGATGACCAACCTCGCCCCGGCCTATGTCTCGACCTGTAACAGTAAGAGGGTTATTCCTCCCCTATCTGTTACAGATCGAGATGTTTCGCAGAAACCCCCGCTTACGTCTCATTCTGTAACAGTAAGAACGGTTTTCAGCCTCTTCGTGTTACGGATCGAGATGTTATCGGCCTTCCCTTGGCAATGTTTCGATCTGTAACTATAAGGAGGGTCTTCAGCCCACTCGTGTTACGGATCGAGACAAACCTGAAGCTTGGTTGGCGCCAAACACGCTGACTTATCGACATAAATAGAAACGGGCCCTGTCCCACAAGGAAACAGAGCCCGAAACTCTCATGGAGCCAGTGACAGGAATCGAACCTGCAACCCACTGATTACAAATCAGTTGCGCTACCGTTGCGCCACACTGGCACACTTGGCGCTTTCACGCGAAGCCAGTTAAGAATAAAGGAATTGCGGACGGGGCGCAACAGACCGCACGGCGTTATACAAATATGCAAAATCCAGCAACAACGCGTACCAGGCCCGTTCATTTCTGTCAGTGCGCCCTCAATCTTAAAACCATTCGCCAGAACGAATAGTTTTAATTACAATTGCTATATATAAAACTATTCGTTCTGGCGAAGGGTTTCGCGATGCTTACTACCAAAGAAGCCGCCGAGCTGCTCGGCATCACTCCGCGCAGGGTGCAGGAGCTCATAAAAAACGGAGCACTTGAGGCCCGCAAGGCTTCTGGTGTATGGCTCATCGACAAAGACAGCGTCGACACGCGACTCCGCTCTGTGACCAAAACGGGGGGACGTCCCCGCCGCGGCCACGGTAAGAGCGAGATCGCGTTCACCCTCATGAACCGCACGTACGAAGTCGCTCAGCTGGTCTACAGCACATCGCGAAAAGACTTTACCCACATCGGTGCCGACATCGATTACGCCCACGCCCCTATTGGAGTATTTGGCCCTAATAGCCCCATATCGCTCGACTCCTTCCGCATCTGGTGGCGCGGCCGCGGTATCCCGCTCGCACGCATTGGGCTAGCCTCCCTGCTTGCAGAAGCCGCAGTCGATGTTCCCGATGAACTCGTCCAGCGAAATCTCGGCCTCTCCTTATCCGACCAGTATTGGATTAGGCCCCAAGGTTCCGGTCTCACCTGGGAGGATATCAACTTCTTCAATAACGCCTTTGATGACGTCTCACTGTCCATTGCACCCTTTGCCCCAGAGGGAAAAGCGGCTGCCGCAAAGCCCGATAACACCTCGGACGGCAATCTTCAAAAGTACTGGACGTGCGAGGGCGAACGTCGAATTCTGCATAAGGCAGGAGCGCACCTGGACCAGGAACCTTATAACGAGCTGGTGGCGACCGCGCTCCACCGTCGCATTCTAAACGCCTGCGATTATGTGCCTTACTCGCTCGAGGGCACGGGCACTTCCGCCCTGAGCACATGCGATGTCTTCTTAACTGATGAAGAAGAGTATGTCCCTGCATTCTATGTAAACCAGCACGCAAACGCAGATGAACGGCTAACCGACTACGAGCGATATGTAGCAAACTGCGAGGAGCTCGGGGTGACAGGCGTCAAGGATGCCCTTGACCGCATGATCGTATGTGACGACATCATTGCCAACTACGATCGTCATTGGCGCAACTTCGGCCTCGTGCGAAACGTAAACACGCAAGCCTGCAGACCTGCCCCCATCTTCGATTCGGGCTCATCGCTCTGGTGCAACATATCACTAGAGGAGCTTAGGGCGGGAGAGCACAGTTTTACCAGCGCACAATTTCATTCAAGCCCCGCCAAACAAATGTTGCTCGTCGAGGACATGGGCTGGTTTGACGGCGACAAACTCGAAGGCTTCGTTGACGAGGCAATCGAGATTCTTTCCAGAAACGACGCGCTCACGGCAAGGCTGCCATATCTAAAAGAGGCGCTAACGTGGCGCCTCGAAAGAATGATCGACATCGCTGAATGGAGTTAGCGAGGCAGCATTGCCCCGCCAACTTCCCTACCTCCCGCGCAGGGCCTTGAGCTTGGCCAGGGCATCGGGGCTCAGGCGACTGCCCAGAGTCATCTTGATCTGCGGAGCTTCCTCTGCCTCGTGAACGTCGTTATCGATCTGTTTGATCTCGTCCACCAGCATGCGGCTCGAGATGCGCGTAACGCCCTTACCCATGACAACGGCCTGGATCGTACCGTCGCTCGATACCACGGAGCACGCGCGGCCTTCCTCGCGTGCCTCGATGCAGAGCTTCTGCACCACGGTATCTGCCGAAACACCGGTCGGCGAGAACTCGATGCGCACGCCACGCGCCGGCAGGTTGGGACGCTCGCTGGAGATGTTGCCCGCGCCGTCGAACACGATCACGGCCTCGTAACGGCCCTGGGCAAACGCCGCAACATCGTTGATGAGGGCGGTGCGCGCCATATCGTGGACGTCGCTGGAATATGGATCGTCGGAATGGTCGTAGACGAGCTTTTCGTAGCGCGGCGTGCAGTGGATCACGTTGTAACCGTCGACCACCAGCAGCTCGGGCTTGTTGGAGTGCACCGTCGAGACTGGGTCGGCGATAGCCTGCGCAAACGCATTGCCGCCCACGCCGTAGGTCGCGGCCGAGACAATCGGCTTGGCCGAGCCCTCGCCAAAGCGCTTGGCCTTGGACTTGGCGCGGTTCTTCTTGGACATGCGCTACTCCTCCCCCATAAGCTCGCCGGCATTGCGGCGCAGCCACTCAAAGCACAGCGCGGTGGTCGCCTGGGCCACATTGAGACTCTCGGTCATGCCGCGCTGGGGAAGCTTGGTCAAAAAGTCGCATTTCTCGAGCACCAGGCGTGAGATGCCGTCGCCCTCGGAGCCCATGACGAGCGCCACGCGACCTTCGAAGGAAGCATCCCAGCAACTGCCCTCGGCGTGCTCGGAAGCACCGCCCACCCAAAAACCAGCGGCCTTGAGGTCATCGAGTGCACGGGCAATATTGGGAACCTGCGCGATAGGCAGATGCATGACAGCACCGGCCGAGGTCTTGTAGCTGCCCACGGTCACGCCGGCGGCACGCTTGTTGGCGATGACGACGCCGGCCGCGCCCACGACCTCGGCGGAGCGCACAATGGCGCCAAAGTTGCCGTCGTCGGTCACATGGTCGAGCACGACGACAAGCGCCGGACCGTCGCCGGCGCGGTCGAGAATATCGGCGACATCAGCATAGGGGAAGTTGCCAACCTCGAGTGCGATGCCCTGATGAGCGCCATGGCTCGACAGTGCGTCGAGCTGCGCGCGCGGCACATACTTAATGCGGACGCCCGCGGCGTTGAGGTCGTCGACCAGGCGCGACAAGGCGGCATCGCGCTCCCCGCCCTCGACAATGAGCGCGCACTTGATGGGAAAACCAGTGCATAGCGCCTCGGCGGCAGCACGACGACCTTCGATAAACTCGCCCTTGGGAGTCTGGACAGCGTCGCGGTTGCGATCGCGCTGCGGACGTGCGGCCTGGGTGCGATCGCGCTGGCCCTTGGGAGCGGCAGCGCGGTCATTGCGGCGAATCGAACGCGAGCCAGAAGCAGCCTGCTTGCCGCCACGAGGCGCACGCTTGCGATTGTCGGCCATAAAGCGACCTCCTAAATACAACTATCAAACGAAACAAAATAAACGACCGCCCATGAATATTAATTCGGGCGGTCGGTACGGGTTTTCCAAGTGCCCGAGATTGCCGTGAAAGAGGAGCGACGCGTACTTGAGTACGCGAGCGACGGTTTGAACGGCAAGGTCGGGTGCTTGGGAAACCCGCGGGGATTAGAGAGATTTGATACGAGTGCCGGCGGCGGTATCTTCAATCGTCAGGCCCAGGTCCTTGAGCTGATCGCGGATGGCATCTGCCAGATCCCAGTTCTTGGCGGCACGAGCCTCGGCACGAGCCTCGAGAATCTTGGCAGCGGCCTCGTCCACGTCGTCGCCCGTGTAGGCAACCAAACCGGCGGCAACGCCCAGCAGGCCCAGCGGCAACTCGACCTTGGGCTCGGGAAGCTCAACGCCAAACGTATCGAGCAGCTCGGCCAGCGTATCGGCGGCAGCCAGGACTGCGGCCTTGTCGGCAGCATCGCCCGCCTGCTCCAGATACTGATTGCACTCGGTGACAAAGCCAAAGACAGCACCCATGGCACCGGCGGTGTTAAAGTCGTCGTCCATGCACTCCTTAAAGGCGGCGCGGGTCTCGGCGGCCTTGGCGGCAAACGCCTCGGCGGCAGCCGCATCGGCATCGGCCGTCGCATGGTTCGCAGCCCAACGAAGGTTCTCGACCGTACCGGCAATACGCGTGAGCGAGTTCTCGGCACCCTCCAGGCGCTCCCAAGAAAAGTCGAGCGGCGAGCGATAGCTCGTCTGCAGCATCAACAGGCGCAGGGCCGCGGCAGAGTGCTGCTCGAGCACCTCGGCCAGCGTAAAGAAGTTTCCGAGCGACTTGGACATCTTCTCGCCGTCAACCAGCAGCATGCCCGTGTGCATCCAGGTGTTGGAGAAGCCCTGGTGCCAGGCGCAGGTGGCCTGGGCGCACTCGTTCTCGTGATGCGGGAAGGCAAGGTCGGAGCCGCCGCCGTGGATGTCGATCGGAGTACCCAGGTAGCGATGCACCATGGCGGCGCACTCGGTGTGCCAACCGGGACGACCCTCGCCCCAAGGGCTCGGCCAGCTGGGCTCGCCGGGCTTGGCGGCCTTCCACAGGGCAAAGTCGAGCGGGTCGTTCTTGTCCTCGTTCTCCTCAATGCGTGCGCCAACCATAAGGTCGTCGATGTTGCGGCCCGAGACCTGGCCATAGTTGGGATCGCTGCGCACGGCAAAGTACACGTCGCCGTTATCGGCGGCGTAAGCGTGGCCCTGCTCGATGAGCGTCTTAATCATGGCGATCATGGGGCCGATCTCCTTGGTGGCGCGGGGGCGCACATCGGGATCGAGCACGTTGGCGGCGCGCATGACGCCGATAAACTTGTCAGAGAACTCCGTCGCAACCTCGGCGGCGGTACGGCCCTGCTCGTTGGCGCGCTTGATGATCTTGTCATCGACATCGGTGAGGTTCTGGGCGAATGTGACCTCGTAGCCGCTCGCGATGAGCCAGCGACGAATTACGTCAAAGCTGATGAACGTACGGGCGTTGCCGATGTGGATGTTGTCGTAGACCGTGGGGCCGCACACGTACATGCGGACCTTGCCGGACTCGATGGGCTGGAACTCTTCCTTTTTATGGGTAGCGCTGTTGTAGATACGCATTCGTTACTCCTTAACGGTTTTCTGTAGCAGGCAGACGGCCCAGGCGCCGATTCCCTCGCCCTGGCCTTCCCAACCGAGTTTTTCGGTCGTAGTGGCGGCGACGCCCACGTTTTCGACGTCAACGCCCAGGGCATGGGCAAGGTTGGCACGCATGGCATCGCGGTGCGGGGTGATCTTAGGCTGCTGGCAGGCAATGGTGCAATCGGCATCGACAAACTCGAAGCCCAGCTCGCGCGCGTAGTCCATCACGCGAGCGAGCAGCACCATCGAATCGGCACCCTCATAGGCGGGGTCGGTATCGGGGAATAGCTTGCCAATGTCTCCCCCACGGCAGGCGCCCAGAATGGCGTCGGCCAAGGCGTGCGCGAGCACATCGGCATCCGAGTGGCCCAGCAGGCCGCGCTCGTAGGGAATGTCGACACCGCCGATGATACATCGACGCCCCTCCACCAGACGGTGAACGTCGTAGCCATGGCCAATGCGCAGGTTACTGAACATGGGGAAGGTCCTCTCCCTCGGCCATACGGCCAAGCAGAATCGCGGTTACGGGACGCAAGTCCTCGGGCACCGTCACCTTAAGGTTATCGCGCGGGCTCTGGACGCAGCGGACGCGCCCACCCATGCGCTCGACCAGCGACGAATCATCGGTGCCGATAAAGCCCTCGGCAATGGCTGCAGCGTGGGCGCGCTTCATAGCATCGACGCTAAAGATCTGCGGCGTCTGCGCAGCCCAATAAAGCTCACGCGGCGGCGTCTCGACGATGTTATCGCCGTCGACGATCTTGAGTGTGTCGATCGCGGGTTGACCGCACACGACACCGTCGAGCGAGCGGTCGCCCACAAGCACGTCGATCGCATGATCGATGGCCTCGGTCGTGATGAGCGGACGAGCGCCATCGTGAATGGCGACGTATTCAAAGCCCGCCGGCACCGCGTGCACGCCGGCACGGGTGGAGTCCTGGCGGGTATCGCCGGCATCGGCAAAACTGATGGGCGTGTCATAGTCAAACGGGTCGATGGCCAGGCGGCGCATCTCGGCACGGCGCTCGGCAGGGCAAACCACGACGATGTGGCCGACCTTATCGCTACGGTCAAACGCGCGGATGGACCAGCTCATAAGCGGACGGCCCGCTACATTGACGAGCTGCTTGCCGCCGGGGTTACCAAAGCGCTGGCCGCTGCCACCGGCAACGACCACGGCGCATACGGGCGCCATTATGCGTTCCCCTGTTTGGTGCCCTTCATGCGGTACAGCGAGTCCGCAAGAATGGCAGGGTTGTTGACGCCAAAGTCGCCCAGGCGCTCCGGATCCTCGCTAATGTCGTCCATGAGCTCCTGCAGCGAGCCGTACTCGTCGACGATCTTCTCGGCCACGCCGTCGCGCACGACGGACACACGCGAAAGCGTGCGCAGGCCCAGCGGCGTCATGACGGAGTCCTCGTCCAGGTCGTCATAGCCCAGAACTGCCGCCACGTGCTGCGGGTCGGACAGGTCCTTAGGCGTCATGCGGCTCAGCTCGGCGCGGATCTTCTCGGCGTTTGCCTCGGAGGAATCGCTTGCGTAGTCGCGGATCATCAGGTCGTATTCGGTATCCATGCTGGAGCCCGCGAGCTGCTCGAGCTGCATCTGCACGAGCTTGCCCTGGTTACCCAGCTTGACGATGCAATCCTTAAGCTCGGTCTTTGCCTGTTGCATGATCTCGAAACTCGAGAAGATGCCGGTGATGTCGGCGAGCGTAACGTAGTCGTCGAGCTCAAGGGCCGTCAGGCGCAACAAGGAGCGGTCGAGCGACTGACGGGTGGTCTGGAGCGTGGCGACGAGCTGGTTGACCGAGCTCATGATGGTGGTGACGGGCTGGATCTCGTAGCTCTTGCCGTGAACGTACACGTTGACGACGGCACGACGAGCCGAAACCGAGATCACGATGGCGTCGGTGAGCACCGACATGCGAGCGGCAGTACGGTGACGCATGCCCGTCTCACTCGTGGCGAGCGAGGGATCGGGATTGAGGTGGAAGTTGGCACGCAGGATCTGGGTGAGGTCGCCATCGATAACGATGGCACCGTCCATCTTGGAGAGCTCGAACAGGCGGTTCGAGGTAAACGAAATGTTGAGCGGGAAGCCGTCGTTACCGGCGGCGAGCACGTTTTCGGTGTCGCCGACGCAGATAAGGGCGCCCAGGTGACCGGCAATGATCATGTCGAGGGCGGTGCGGATCGGCTGACCGGGGGCAGTCAGGCGGATGGCCTGTTCCATACGCTTTTGCAGCTCGTTCTTATCCAAGGCATCGCTCCCATCGTATACGCTCCATAAACGTCAATAAGTTTCTCACGGTTTGCCCCTGTGACGCCCGCAAAATCCGATGCTTACAGAATGAGCGAACACAGCTGAGAGCCCCAATCCAAATGAGCTGCTTATGTGGTAGCATCGGGATTCGCATAAATGAGGGAGTAGTCGCGTGATCGGGTTCGCCTCCGGTGGCGCGGCAAGTCAACACACTGGCCGATGCGGCCTGGCTTGCCTTAATGAACGAGACTCGTGGCTGTGCGCGCAACGCGTACGCCACGAGTCTTTTTTGTTACTCCCCCAAGAGGTACACGCGGGCCCGCCCGCAGAGAGGGAGCCAGACTATGGGACTCGCAGAGCTCGTGTTGCTCGCCGTTGGCCTTTCGATGGACGCCTTTGCCGTATCCATCTGCAAGGGCCTTGGCATGAAGAAGATCAACCTTAAGGTCGCCGTAGTGCTCGGCCTGTTCTTTGGCGGCTTCCAGGCAGGCATGCCCGTGATCGGATGGGCGCTTGGCAGTCAATTCATGAGCATCATCGGCCCCATCGACCACTGGATCGCCTTTATCCTTTTGGCCTTCATCGGCAGCAAAATGCTGTGGGAAGCCTTTACCGAAGACGAGGATGAAGACGACGGCAAGGATGCCGAGAAGATTGAACTGGGCGAGTACCTGATCCTCGCCATCGCCACCTCAATCGACGCCCTGGCCGTGGGCATCTCGTTTGCCGCGCTCTCGGTTGACATCGTGCCCGCTGTATCGCTTATCGGCGTCACAACGTTTATCTTCTCCGTCGCCGGCGTAGCGATCGGCCACACCTTTGGCGCGCGCTACGAAAAACCCGCCACCATCGTGGGTGGCGTCGTGCTTATCCTTATCGGCCTCAAGATCCTGCTGGAACACTTGGGTTTTTTGGTGCTGTAAAACACCCTTCAAAACTAAACGTCCGTATGAGGTCTCATGCAGAGTTTTGCATGGGCCTTTTCATGCAGACTTTTGCATGTCATACTAGGATGCAAAAGTCTGCACGTTAGGAGATTGCCATGGATACCCTTCCCATCACCACGCCGCGCCAAGCCGGCATCTACGTGCGTCAGGCGCGCGAGGCGCAGGGGATCACCCGTGCCGCCCTCGCTAAAAAAGCCGGTGTTTCGGAACGCCTGCTCGCATCGCTCGAGCTGGGAGATGCCACGGGCATTCGGCTCGACAAGCTGCTGGCAGTTTTCGGTGCTCTTGGACTGGCGCTCGCCGCTCAAGGGGATATAGGCGAAACGAAAAATGGGCAACCAGTCGACGCCCCGCATGCTGATCAACCTTGCAGCACCTCCAGACGCCATCACGCCCAACGTCTTCATCATCGCAACCGTCGCAGCACAACCATTCCGGCTCTTGCAGATGCCCCCTTTACGTCCGAGCTCTACGACAGGGCCTTCGCCGATTTCGCCATGTCCAATCTCGGAGTCTCGATTGCCGCTAGCGCACCCGCTCAAGCCGAGTCTGAAGGGAAATAGCCAATGGCCAGAACATCACTTCGGACCATTATTTGCGGCGTACCTGCGGGAACGCTCACGCAAGATGAGAACGGTCTTATCAGCTTTACCTACGATCATGACTATGACGGGCCAGCCCTATCGACCAACATACCCGTATCGAATCGCACATACGGACAACAGGTCATGAATCCGTACCTGTTTGGCCTTCTACCCGACAGCGAGGACCAACGAAAAGCGATTGCCGCCGAATTCGACGTTAGGCCCAACAATCCCGTTGCGTTGCTCAGCCATATCGGACTCGACTGTCCGGGCGGCGTGCAGTTTTGTGCCGAAGAAGATACCGACGCCGTCCTGCATCGCGCTGGCGAATACCGCCCTATAGACAACCACGAAATTGCTCTTCGTCTCAAGTCGATCAGAGATGACCGCGATGCATCGTGGATGGGTCTAGATGAAAGTTGGTCACTTGGAGGCAACCAGGGCAAGTTCGCGCTCGCGTTCATAAACGGCCGCTGGTGCGAATGCATGGGCTCCTCGCCCACGACGCATATTTTCAAAAATGGCGTTATCGGATTTAAACTCGAGGCTCTCAATGAGTTTGTCTGCATGAAAAGCGCCCAGCGCGCCGGCATCGCAACGGCAAACGTCGAATATCGTATGTTTGAGGACGAACCTGCCCTCATTGTTGAGCGCTATGACCGCGTGAAAGTCAAAGACGGAACGATCAGGCGCCTACATCAAGAAGACCTCTGTCAGGCACTTGGGGTGATGCCCGCCCAAAAGTACACGGCAGACGGCGGCCCGACCACACGCGACATTCAAGAGCTCCTCGTAAATACGAGCCACCATCAACTTAACCTGTATCTGTTTACGCAGATACTTTTCTTTAACGCCATCATCGGCGCACCGGATGCGCACGCGAAAAACTATTCCCTGCTCCTTGGAAACGACGGCGCAGCCATGATGGCTCGAATGTACGATGTCGCGTCGGGTTTGGCGTATGAGCGCATGCGCCGCCGGGCGCGCCTTGCCATGAGCGTTGGCGGCGAAAATCGTGTGGGGTGCATCGGTCCAGGCGCTATCCGCCGATACCACGGTATGGGCGACCCCACGCTGGAGGCGACGCTCACCGATGCCGGGCTATCCGAGAAGTTTTGCTTTGCGACCATGATGGACCTCGCCTACGAGGTACCCATTTGCATGGAAGAGGTCATGGACGAATACGCCGACCTGCCCGGCATGGCGGACCTGCGCGAGCATATGCTCGGCCCCGTCCGCGAAAACTGCCAGCGCGCCCTCGACCTCATCAGGGCAGAAATGGACTAGGTGGCCGTAATTTCGCAATTATCAAACAAAAGAGAGGGGGCACCCGTCGCAAAAGACCGGGTGCCCCCTCTCATAATGTCATTTGCAATCCGCTAGCACGTGACTCGGACTGCTGCTAGCGCAACCTTTACGCAGCGAGGCGCTTGAGGACGTCGATGAGCAGCTCGTAGAAGCGCTCGGCAGAAGCGAGCTCCATGCTCTCGTCCGGGGTATGGACATCGGAGAGCGTCGGGCCCACGGCGATGGCGTCCAGGCCGTGCAGAGCCTCGGCAAACAGGCCGCACTCAAGGCCGGCGTGAATGGACTCGATGCGCAGCTCGGAGCCAAAGAGCTCTCGATAGCTCTCGACAAAGACTTCGCGGACCGGCGAATGCTCGGCATAGCTCCAGCCGGGATACTCAAACTCAAACTTGGCGTCGAAGCCCAGGACATCGGCCAGCGTCTGCAGACGGTCCTTGAACTCGTTCTGCAGCGAGGTGATCGAAGAGCGCGGGGACAGCATAATCTTGACCTCGTCATCGGAGGTGGCGACCACGCCGATGTTGGAGGAAACCTCGACGGAGCCGTCGGTGGCGACGTTGCGGCGAATCACGCCGTTAGGGGCAAGGCGCAGGGCGCGGATGAGGGCAAGCGCGGACTTCTGGTCCATGGCCTCAACCTCGGCGTCGTCGGCAATCTCGACGGTGCAAGTAAAGCCGGGGTCGAAGACCTCGAGCTCGGCAGTGACGTCGGCGATGATGCCCTTTGCGATCTGGGCCGCGGCCTCGGCGGCAGCGTGGTCGGCGTAGACCAGAACAGCCTTGCACTCACGGTTGATGGCGTTGTCCTTGGTGCCGCCGTTAAAGCTAACGATGGCGGGCTCGCCGGCAACCATCAGGCGGTCGATGATGCGGGCCATGATGAGGTTGCCGTTGCCGCGCTCCAGGTTGATATCGCTGCCGGAGTGGCCGCCCAGCAGGCCGGAGATGTCGAGCGTGAGGGTGCTACCGGTCTTGTGCTCGCGCGCGATCGGGCAGGTGTAGGTAACGACGACGCCGCCGGCACAGCTGACGGTGGCAACGCCCTCTTCCTCGGAGTCAAGGTTGATCATGGTGCGGGCGCTAATCTGGGACTTGTCGAGCGTCTCGGCGCCGACCAGGCCAGTCTCCTCGTCGGTGGTGAACACGCACTCGAGGGCCGGATGGGTAATCGAATCGTCGTTGAGCACGGTAAGCATAAGCGCGACGGCAATACCGTTGTCGGCGCCCAGAGTGGTGCCGTTAGCGGTGAGGACGCCGTCCTTGACGACCAGGTCGATACCATCGGTCGTAAAGTCGTGCTCAACGGAGCCCAACTTGTCGCACACCATATCGATGTGGCCCTGCAGCATCACGGTCGGGGCATTCTCGGCACCGGCAGATGCGGGCTTGCGAATGATGACGTTGTAGACCTCGTCCTGGTACACATCGAGACCGCGCTCCTTGGCAAACGCAACCAGGAAATCGCTGATGCCCTTCTCGTTGCCAGACCCACGGGGGATCGCGCTGACCTCCTCAAAGAAATGGAACAGCTGGGCGGGCTCGTAGCCGGTAATCTTGTAGTCCATGGTGCCTCCTTGGCGCAACTGGTTAGACAGTAAGACATGCGACTTGTATATTCCCAGACTTTGCGTGCATAAACCAGTCGAAAACGCCGAGCGCCCTCGCATCATCGGCTAACGGTGGACCGTATAGCGTAACGGTCACAACTTCCGCAGCTCTACAAATCGAGGCGCCCTTTCCGGAGCGCCTCGATTGCGCGTATCAAATTGTCGCCACGCCCTACAGCGCGCCGGAACCGGCTTGCATCATGCCGCCGGGGCCCGAGGTCACGCCGCCGCTCACGGGCGCGGCGTTGCCGGTGTGCGGTACCGCCGGGGCGGTATCGCCACCAAGCGTGCCCGCCGGACGCGGTGCCGGGATCTCGCCCGTGCCGCGGCTAAAGACAAACTTGCCATCGGCCACGTCGCACAGGACGGTATCGCCCTCGCCCCACTCGCCAGCCAGCAGTTCCTCGGACAGCGGATCCTCGATGAGCTTTTGGATGGCACGACGCAGCGGACGCGCGCCGTTGGTGAGGTCGGTACCCTCCGCCACAATCTTGTCGTAGGCCGCATCGGTAAGCTTGATGTTCATGCCGTTTGCGATCAGGCGCTGGCGCAGATCGTCCACCAGCAGGTGCGCAATCTTGGTCAGGTTCTCGCCCGAGAGCTTCTGGAACACCACGATGTCGTCGATACGGTTGAGCAGCTCGGGGCGGAACAGGCGCTTGAGCTCGCCCATCGCGCGGCCGCGGATCTCACTCGAGGTGAGGCCCTGCTCGCCGGTGGTGCCAAAGCCAACGCTCGCATCCTGCGCGATCTCGCGGGCGCCCACGTTTGACGTCATGATGATCACCGTATTGCGGAAGTCGACCGTCTTGCCCTGGCTATCGGTCAGACGGCCCTCCTCCAACACCTGCAGCAGGATATTGAAGATGTCGGGGTGCGCCTTCTCGATCTCGTCGAACAGCACGACCGAGTACGGGTGACGGCGAACAGCCTTGGTGAGCTGGCCGCCCTCGTCGTGGCCCACATAGCCCGGGGGGCTACCGATGAGCTTGGAGACCTCGAACTCACTGCCAAACTCCGACATATCGAAGCTGATGAGCGCGTCCTTGCTGCCAAAGAGATACTCGGCGAGCGTCTTGGCGAGCTCGGTCTTGCCTGTGCCGGTGGGACCAAGGAAGATAAAGCTGCCACCGGGACGACGCGGGTCCTTGAGCGGCGAGCGGCTGCGGCGCACGGCCTTGGCGACGGCCTCGACTGCCTCATCCTGGCCGATGATGCGCGTCTTGAGCACGCTTTCGGTCTGCAGCAGGCGCCGGCTCTCGCTCTCGGTGAGCGAGGAAACCGGCACGCCCGAGGTCACGGACACGATGTCGGCAATCTGGGAGACATCGATGGTGAGCGGGCTGGCGTCGAGCTCGGTCGTCCAGGCAGCCTTGGCCTCGGCGAGCTCAATCTCGGCAGCCTTTTGCTGCTCGGTGATCTCGGCGGCCTTGTTCATGTCGTCGCTCTCGGTGGCCTCCTGCGCGGCGGCCTTAAGCTCCTCCACGCGATGCTCGGCCTCGCGCACCGGCTCGGGCGCGCGGTTGGCGGCGATGCGGGCGCGGGCGCCGGCCTCGTCAATGAGGTCGATGGCCTTATCGGGCAGGAAGCGATCCTGGATGTAGCGGTCGGAGAGGTTCGCGGCGGCCTCGATAGCACCCTGCGTATAGCGCACATGGTGGTGCTCCTCGTAGCGCGGCTTGAGCGCGGTCAGGATCTTGACCGTGTCCTCGACGCTCGGCTCCTCGACATCGATGGTCTGGAAGCGACGCTCGAAGGCCGGGTCCTTGGTGAGGTACTTGCGGAATTCCTCGGCCGTGGTGGCGCCGATAATCTGGAAGGCACCGCGCGCGAGCACGGGCTTGAGCATGGAGCTCGCGTCGATGGAGCCCTCGGCAGAGCCGGCACCGATGATGGTGTGCATCTCGTCAATAAACAGGATGACGTCGTCAGCTTCGGTGGCCTCCTGGATCACGTTCTTGAGGCGCTCCTCAAACTCACCGCGATACTTGGCGCCCGCAACGAGGCCCGGCAGGTCGAGCGTCCAGATGTTCTGGTTCATGAGATTCTCGGGCACGTTGCCGGCAGCGATCTGCTGCGCCAGGCCCTCGACGATGGCCGTCTTGCCCACGCCGGGGTCGCCCAGGATAAGCGGGTTGTTCTTGGTGCGGCGCGAAAGGATCTCCATCATGCGCTGGACTTCCTTTTCGCGGCCAATCACGGGATCGAGCTCGCCGTCGCGCGCCTTTTGAGTGAGGTTGGTGGCGAACTGCTTGAGCGTGTCGGTGCCGCTCCCCTTTTGCTGAGAGGCATCCGAGCCGCTAAAGAACGGCAGGCCCGCACCGGGACGACCAGCACCGGCGCCGGCGAGCGGACGCTTCTTGTCCTGGTCCTTGGCGGTGAGTTTCTCGATAGCCTTTTTGATGGAGGCGGACGACACACCCAGGCGCATGAGGATGTCCATGGCCATGCCGTTGCCCTCTTCGACGATACCGATGAGCAGGTGCTCGGTCGACACGTAGGTCTGGTTGTTCTCACGCGCCACGCGGAATGAACGCTCCATCACGCTAATGACGAGCGGCGTAAAGGCGAGCTTGGCCGCCTCGGTCTCCTCACTGGGCTCGGGAACCGTGGTCTGGACCTCCTTGAGGGTGTCCATGATGTCGTCGTAGGAGATATCAAGCGAGCGCAGCGCCTCGGCAGCGATGCCCTCGTCCTCCTTGGCGAGTGCGAGCAGCAGGTGCTCGGTGCCCACCTTATTTGAGTGCAGATCGAGCGCCTCCTGTTTGGCCATCGACATGACCTTGCGCGCTCGATCGGTAAATCTATCTAACATGCTCGTTTCCTTACATGAGTTCATCGAAATCAAAACGCCCGCCCGTCGGCGGCGCTTTTGTCTCTTTACCCACAGGTTGTCTATGTTAACAGCTGGAGGAATATCTATAAACCCGGCTCACATGAATGCAGGTTATGACCGCATCGCGGGACTCACCGCGCGATGCGCGACAGGCGCCCCGCAAGAGAAACCCTAGGCGTCTTTCACCACGTCGGGACTCGTCGCACGCGATGCGCGATAGGCATCGGCCTCCTTGGAGACGCGTTCGAGCAGCTCGGATGTATCGACGCCCTCGACTTGCGCGACCGTTTCCACCGTCTGCATGGCGACCGCCCTCAGGTACGCGCACGCGCTGTCCCCCGGCTGCTCGAGGTCTATCTCCTCGCCGCCCTCCCGGGCAAAGCCGACCGCCATCACAAAGCCCATGATGCCCGAGACCAGAAAGCCCACCGCAAAGCTCGAATCTGCCTTGAGCTCTTCTCCGTCGGGGTGGACGATCTCTCTCACGCGGTCGATGATGATCGTATGGATGCCCTGCACGACCTGCTCGGCGGCACCCGCCCTCATGGTGATGACGATGCGCCGCAGCAGGCAGCGGACGTCGCGCCGGTCGAACGCCGAAAGGTCGCCCTCGCTCGAAAAATGCCAGAGGGCATCGGTGATGAGCTCGTTATCCTGCAGCAGCTGGGCTATGGCGATGGCGACGAGTTCATCGAAATCGTGAAAATAGTAGTAAAACGTTCCGCGATTGCACTGGGCGGCGCGGGTCACCTCGCCAACCGACAGCTCGAAGATGCTGTTGTTCTCGATGAGCTCCCAAAACGCCTCGATGATACGGGTGCGTGCATCGGGCGCATCGGCGTCCTTACGCGGTCTCGCCATGCGCCTCACCGCACCCCTGCGCCTTGGCGTTCATGATGAGCATCTGAAGACGGTTCTCCACGTTGGCGAAGCTCACGTCGGGATCGTAGTCGAGCGGCAGGAACTGCGCCGTGGGATACTGCTCCTTGAGCGCATGGATGAGCCCGCGCCCCACGACATGGTTGGGCAGACACCCGAACGGCTGCAGGATCACGAAGTTGCGGCAGCCGCGCTTGGCGTGCTCGAGAATCTCCGCCGGAATCAGCACGCCCTCGCCCGCATCGAACGTATGGTGCAGGATCTTATCGCTCGCGCGCACGAGCTCGGGCATGCGCGTCGGCGGCTCGTAGAGCGGGCTCGCCGCGCCCAGGCGGTCGCAACGGTCGTGCGCGAGCTCGAACAGGTTGTCCGCCGTGGCGTACCAGGCCTTTTCGGGCAGCGACAGGTCGACGTGGAACTCGCGCGACTGCGCATGCTTGTAGAAATAGGTCTTGCGGATCACGTCGGTCATGCGCGCCTCGATGACCTCGAGCCCGTTGTCCTCGAGGTAGCGCTCGATCTCGTGGTTGGCGCCGAGATGGAAATTGAGCAGGTACTCGCCCACGATGAGAACGGTCGGATGCGGGTTCGAGCGGTCGTACGGAACGGCGTCCATGATCGCAAGCGCGCGTTTGAAGCCCGTCGCCTGGCCTCTCAGCCCGGAGCGCTCCATGCCCTCGATAACCTCATCGAGCGCGCGGTCGAACGCAGCGTCCGCCGCGCCCTTCTCGAGCTCGTAGGGACGGATGCGCCTAAGCATGGCCTCGAGGGCATCGATCATGGGAAGACCGTAGGCGATCTGGATGCTCGGGCCAAGGCCGAGCTTGAAGCCCGGATGCGCATTGTGGGCATCGACGTCGTCGTTGGTGAGCACCGGGACATAGTCGTATCCCGCGTCGTCGAGCGCGCGGCGCAGCAGGGGCATGTAGTGCGTCAGGCGGCAGTCGCCGATATACTTGCCAGTCACCACGGCGACGTCGTGCGGGTCGTACTTACCGCTCTCGAGTGCCGCGAGCGCCTCGCCGATCACGATTTGCGCGGGGAAGCAGATGTCGTTGTGCACATAGCGTTTGCCCAGGCGGATGGCATCCTCGCGCCCGATATCAAGGGCCTCGGCGCGCACGCCCTGATTGCGCATCGCCGCGGTCATGAGCCTGCAGAACGCATGGGAGGTGTTGGGGACCAGCGCGATCTTGTCGTGCCGGTCGCGCTTGGTGTACTTGACCTTATACGGGTCGTCGAGCGGATGGACCGCGTGCACCCGGGCGCCCTCGGCACGCTCCTCCGCGCGACGACGGTTGACCGACTCGATAAACGAACGCACGCGAATGCCCATGGGACCGGCGACGTCGCTCTCATCGAGCTTGATCATCATCGGAACCTTGGAGCCCATCTCGCCCATCATGCGCGCGATCTCGTCGGTGAGATACGCATCGTGGCCGCAGCCGAAGCTGCCCATCTGCACGAGCTCGAGCTCGGGCGTCGATGCGACGATGACCGCGCACGACAGCATGCGCGCATGGTAGTTGTTCACGATGTCGATGCGGCTGTTGGAAAGATCGACGTTGCAGACCCCCGGCACCGCATCGGGCGTCAGCACGGGGATGCTGCGCTCAGAGAAGAGCTTGGGCAGCCCGTGGTTGACCAGCGGGTCGTTGTGGTACGGGCGCGAAGCGATCACCACCGCGTAGCCGCCGTCCTCGTGCACGTTCTCGAGCACCTGCCTGCCGCGCAGCTGCAGCTGGTTCTCAAACGTCTCCTGCGCGCGGTCCGCCTGCTCGGTCGCCTTGGCAACCAGGTCGGCATCGATATCGAAGGTCTCCTTGCACCACGCCTTGAGCTGGCGGTTTCGGTCGCCCTCGTCGTACCAGTGGAACAGCGGCGTATCGAACGGAACGCCGAAACGCTCCTCCGGGTTATCGGAATTGCGCATCACGTAGGGGTATCCCTTTACGACGGCGCACATCCACTCGCTGGTAGAGGCGGTGTTTTCGGTGGGCACCGTCGTGATGACGGGCATGAAGATGCGGTCGACGCCGGCGTCGACGAGATTGCGGATGTGCCCGTGGACGAGCTTGGCCGGGAAGCACACGGTGTCGGATGTGACGTGCGCCAGACCGCGCTCGTACATCGCCTTGGTGCTGCGTCCCGAGACGCGCACCTTAAAGCCGAGCGTGCTGAAGAACGTCGACCAGAACGGCATGGTGTCCCAGAACTCGAGCACACGGGGAATGCCGATCGTGACATCGCGCCCCCCGCTGACGGGAACCGTGGGGTACGACTCGAACAGCAGCTTCTCGCGGTCGACAAAGAGATTGGGGGCAGCCGCGGTCCGGTCGCGCCCCGTGCCGGGTGCCTGTGCCTCGCAAGCACCCTGCGGACGCAGCTCCTCCGCCGCGGGAACCTCGCGCACGAGCTCATCCCATGAGATGGCGCCGCCGCGCGGGCAGCGATTGCCCGTGACGTAAAGCGAGCCGTCGCCAAATGCCACGACCGCGCGCTGGCAGCGGTTGTTGCACCGACGGCAGGTAACGCCGCCGAACTCGCGATGCTCGAAGCGCTCCACGGCATCGAGCCCGATAAACGACGTGCCGGCGTCGCCCTTGCGGCATTCCTCGCGCGCGAGCAGGGCGATACCGATAGCGCCCATCAGCCCCGGGTGGGGCGCACGCGTGACGGGTTTGCCCAGATACTGCTCGAATGCGCGCAGCACCGCGTCGTTTCGGAACGTGCCGCCCTGGACGACGACTTTGTCGCCCAGACGGTTGAGATTTGAAACGCGAATGACCTTGGTGAACACGTTCTCGATAATCGAACGGCAGAGACCGGCCATGATGTCGCCCGGACCCTTACCGCGCCGCTGCTCGGAAACGACGCTGCTGTTCATGAACACCGTGCAGCGGCTGCCGAGAACGGCGGGGGCTTTGGACGAAAATGCCTCGGTCGCGATATCCTCAACGGCTATTCCGAGGTTTTTGGCAAAACCCTCGAGGAGCGAGCCGCAGCCCGCAGAGCACGCCTCGTTGACGACGATATCGGTCAGCACGCCGTGGTTGAGCCAGATGGCCTTCATATCCTGTCCGCCGATGTCGAGCACGAAGGTCGCATCGGGAACGCATGCGCACGCGGCGCGGGCGTGCGCGACCGTCTCGACCGTATGGTAGTCGGCGTGGAACGCGCGCGCGAAAAGCTCCTCGCCGTATCCCGTGGTGCCCACGGCATCGATCGCAAGCGTGACTCCCGCTGTCTCCCAGCGGTTCTTCAAGCTGACAAGACCCTGTTGGGCGACGTCGAGCGGTCTGCCGTTATTAGACGCGTAGAACGAATCGACAAGCTCACCCGCCTCATCGACCAGGGCGAACTTGGTCGTCGTGCTCCCCGAATCGATACCGAGCGCCACACGCACCGTCTCTCCGGGCGCATACGCATCCGGACCCTTTGCCGGCGTCTCTTTGCCATGGCGTGCCGTAAAATCCGCCTGCTCGGCAGGTGTGGCAAAAAAGGGCTGGGCAAGACGTCCCTCCCCGCTTGCGGGCGCGACCGTCTCGAGCTTATCCAGCCGGACAAAAGCGTCGGGAAGGTCGATCGGTTGGGACGATGCGAACATGTCGGTCAGCGACAGGGCGGCACCGCGCGCGACCATGATCTGCGGATCGCGCGGGACGATAACCTGATCGTCCGATAGATTCAGTTGCTCCCGGAACACGCGGACCAGTGTGGGGTTGTAGGCGAGCGTACCGCCCTCGAAGATTACCGGCGGCTCGATGTCGATACCCTGGGCCAGACCGCCGATCGTTTGGCGGGCGACCGCGTGAAGCGCCGAAAGCGCCAGGTCGGTGGTAGGAATGCCCTCGTTGAGCAGCGGCTGGATATCGGTCTTTGCGTACACGCCGCAGCGGCCCGAGACCTCGTGGACGGTCGTTCCCCGGCTTGCGAGCTGCTCGAACTCGCCCGATTCGGTGCCGACCCCCATGAGCTTTGCCATCTCGTCGATAAATGCACCGGTACCGCCTGCGCACGAGCCGTTCATGCGCATGTCGGCAACCTCGATGTCTCCCTTATCGTTGGTGCGGAAGAAGATCATCTTGGCGTCTTGGCCGCCCAGCTCGATGGCGCAGCGCGTCTGCGGATAGAACCTGCTGATCGCGAGCGCGTTGGCGACCACCTCCTGAACGTACGAGGCGCCCAGCGCGGTCGCGATATCGCGCGCACCCGAGCCGGTCACCGCAACGCGCAGTGACTCATGGGGAAAGCGCTCGGCGAGCTCGCCGAGCATGGCGCGCACGCTCGCTGTCTGACACGCCCCGTGGCGGCGATATCCCCACCACGCCTCGGTCATATCCTCGTGCATCGCGTAAACTTTGGTCGTCGTCGACCCTACGTCCAGTCCTACTAGCAACGCCATAATGCTCCGTCTCTCGCATTTTTCCCGCTAGAGATATACCACTCTACGTAATACAACAGACTGTTGTATTTAAACTCCGTATAAAAAGCGGCTGCCGAAACGCTTCAGCAGCCGCCGAATGCACCAACAGATTGTTCTGCGCGCTAGCACGTCGGGCAACGGAGCAGCACGGGCCCTCCGGTCATGCGCACCGCTCACGCCCGCGATGTCGCCGAGAGAGCTATCCACGCTTAGGGCTCCAACCAAGCAAGTCGCCCGCGCTCAGCAGATCCCTAAGCGAGCTACTCGCACTCAGGAGCCATAGCCTGCTCCAAGAGCTCGGCATGCTCCTCCTCGAAAACCGTCCCCACAGGGAAGGCGCGACGGAAGACGAAGCGGGAAATCGGACCGGCTACCAAAAGGTTCCACGGCAGCGCCATCACAAAATTATGCGGGATGTTGATCATCCAGATCGCGGGCACGGAATACAGGTTCGCAAGGATGCCGCCGGGCATGTGCGTCAGACCCTCACAGGCACCGTACAGCGACATGATGATGACCATGGGAACGACCATGCAGGAGCTGACGGCGAGCGTCATGGCAAGTGGCGAGCTCTTGCCCGGCGTGACCAAGTACTTAAAGGCGAAACCCTTGGCGAGCGGGCTGGCGACGAACCAGTCGCAGCACATGGCAAAAATGTAGGCAACGGGGAAGCCGAGCCACGCAGTGGCAACGACCTCGCCGTTGATGGCCCCGTGCTGCAGGGCAACGTTGTAGATGCTCATCCAGAGCACCATGCAAAAGCACATGATAAAGGTGAACAGCAGGCTCTCTCGTTTGTTGATAGGCATAAAGGGCAGATTCCTCTCTGTGTTGTACCGCGGCGCCACGCAACAAAAACGGGCGGGCAAGATGGAGCTGTTGGAACTTCATCTCGCCCGCCCGTGGTACGCGCGTCTGCGACTACTTATGTGGTGGAACCAGCCTAGCACGAAACGCATGCGCTTCGTAAGCGTTGAGTTTATGAAGATGCAGGGCACCGATAATCCCCCGACCCCATAAGTTGCGGTGGAATACGGACTGTTTTGACCCTTTAAGCAGCAATTCAGTCCCTATTTCACCGCAACTCATTTGGTGCAAAGTAACCTGTCCCCCTTGTACCAATTAGCTGGTGTGGCGCCAGCGAGGGTCGGTGAGCGTACGCGCCACACCCAGTCCAACGGGCAGAAACGCTACGATGAGCACTGCGCGCACAAACCAGCCGAGCATATTGACCGTGTCGAAGGTGCACATGTAATACATCGAGCGATACAGATACAAGCCCGGCACCATAATGACAATCGAAGGCACCGTGAGGGCGATGCGCGGGTAGGTGAGCTTGACTTCAGCCAAGCTTGCGAGCAGCCCCGATACCAGCGCGCCGATAAACGCTGCTGCCTCGGGAGGCATTCCCGTGCTGAGGCCCAGGAAGGGAATCATCGTCGGCGCATCGACAAGGGTCAGACGCAGGGTATTGGACACGGCGCCGATCAACCCAGCTGCCGCGGCCATCTTTACCGGGCTGTTGAACATCACCGAGAAGCCGAATACGCCAACGAAGCTCATCACCACGCGCAGGAGCGTAAGGGCAAGCGGCGAAAGGCCCAGTGGGGCAAAGTCGTCCGGCGCCAGGCCAACACACTCGGCAACCATCCAACCTACGAGGGTCGCCATCACAATAATCGATACGGCATATGAAAGGCGCTCGATACCGCTTCGCATGTCGAGCTTAGCGATGTCGAGGCCTGCCGTAATGAGTGGAAAGCCGGGAATCACAAAGAGCATGGCGCCGATATAGCCTTCTTGGTGCGACATTGCCCCCGGTATGACCTGGCCAAGGCCGAGCAATGCCAGCAGATACGAAACGCAAGCGAGCGCAACGCCGGTCGTCAGCGCGCTGAACTGACCAAGGCCTTGCTTGAGAATATGGGAGCGGGCAAAGTTGCCGACACCCGCGCCCACGAACGCGCAGGCCATCTCGATAGGGCCGCCGCCGAGCAAAAAAACGAAGGCGCCACAGGCGCAGGCCGCCGCAAGGCCCTGTTGCCAAGACGCGTAATCAGGTTTTGAACTCTCAACGGTCTTGAGCATCTCGTGATACTCGTGCACCGTGAAGCGACGACCATAGGTCTCGATTTCCTTGAGGAAACTCTCCATCATCCAAATGCGATGGGTATTGACGCCCGTTGTGGGCAAGCTGACGACCTCATTAAAGCAGTGACCATCTTCGATGCAGGTGCACTCAAACGACAGAAGACTTAAGTCAACGTGGATGGTGACACCGAGTACGGCGGCAACACGATTCATGGTATCGCGCACGCGCCAGGCACCCGTTCCGCTTGCCAGCATAAGCATGCCGGTGCGGCAGATGATGGATGATTTATCGGTGAGCGGCGCATCGACGGCAAGCTCATCGCCTGCCGTCACGATCTGGTGCCAGTCAGTTTTCATATGGAGCGCGCCGGCACGGACACCGTGGTGCATGGGGGCTCTCGAAAGCAGCGAGTCAAGGCGCGAAGGCTGTGAGGGCTCCGCCGATTCGCCCTCGTCCTCGTCGGGCTCTTCATCGACCAGATCAAAGGAATCAAGCGGCGCTGGCTCGCGACGGTCGATCAGCTCCTCGTCCTCATCATCAAAGTAATTGAACTGATCGAGCATGTCCTCTTCGATTGAACGCTCGCTCGCGTCGTCCATATAGACGCTCCCTTCCTACCGACTAACCCCCATCCTAGGCAGCAACGGCTAAAGGAAACATAAAAGAGACGGCTGTCATGCGAACCATGCGCGCAATAGCCGTGGGTAGTCGTTTAAGAACGTCCACAATGACTACATCGATGTTCTAAGTGTCAACCAAGTCAACGCCGCAGATAGAGGACGGACAGCGAGCGACGTCCAGAGCGAACAAGTTGGCATGAAAAAGGCAAGGCATAGACCTTCTGGTCATGCCTTGCCTTTTGAATGACAAATTGTCGCTCTGGGCGGCGCGCAGCGTCGAGCGGTTACGGCGTTTGGTAAAACGCCGTAACCCCCTAGTACATCTTTGCGCCGGCGGGGATGGAAGCATCGAGCTGGATCAGGTTGAGGCGCTCCTCGCCCTCCTCCTCGTGGACAGCGCTGATCAGCATGCCGCAGCTGGGAATGCCCATCATCTTGCGCGGAGGCAGATTGGTGATGGCGAGCAGGGTCTTACCGACCAGGTCCTCGGGCTCGTAGTACTCGTGAATACCGGAGAGGATGGTGCGGTCGGTGCCGGTGCCGTCGTCGAGCGTAAAGTTCAGCAGCTTCTTGGACTTCTTGACGGCCTCGCATGCCTTGACCTTCACAGCGCGGAAGTCGCTCTTGGAGAAGGTATCAAAGTCGACGAACTCCTCAAACAGCGGCTCAACGGCGATCTTGGAGTAATCGAGCGTGGGCTTAAGCGGCTTAACGAACGGGCTCGCGGCGTTGCCGGCCTCGGCAGCCTTGGCGGCAGCGGCACCGGACTGGAAACCCTTCTCGGGCTTCATGTGCGGGAACAGCAGCACGTCGCGGATAGAAGCCTGGTTGGTGAGCAGCATGACCACGCGGTCGATACCGATGCCGATGCCGCCCGCGGGAGGCATACCGTACTCGAGGGCGCGCACGTAATCCTCGTCATACTCCATGGCCTCGTCGTCACCGCCGGCCTTCTCGGCCATCTGGGCGGCAAAGCGCTCGGCCTGGTCGACCGGGTCGTTGAGCTCGGAGAACGCGTTGGCGTACTCGTGACCGGCAATAACCAGCTCAAAGCGGTGCGTCAGGCGCGGGTCGTCCTCAAAACGCTTGGCAAGCGGGCTGACCTCGATGGGGTAATCGCACACGAACGTCGGGTTGACGATGGTGTCCTCGCCCAGCTCATCGTAAATCTCGGCGATGATCTTGCCAGCAGTCCACTCGGGCTTGATCTCCAGGCCCTTCTCGCGCGCGGCGGCAGCAAGCTCCTCGACCGGCGTGTCGATGGTGACCTGCTTGCCGAGCACGTCGGAGACGATGTCGGTCATGGGACGGCTGGCCCACTCACCAGAAAGGTCGATGGTCTGGCCCTGGTACTCGATGACCTCGGGGTTGCCGATGGCCTTGTTAGCCGCCTTAATGACACCCTGGGCGAGCGCCTTCATGCCCTCGAGGTCTGAGAAGGCACGGTAGGCCTCCATCGTGGTGAACTCGGGGTTGTGGGTAAGGTCCATGCCCTCGTTACGGAAGATGCGGCCGATCTCGAACACGCGCTCAAAACCACCGACGATGCAGCGCTTGAGGTGCAGCTCGGTGGCAATACGCAGGTAGCACTCCTGATCGAGCGCGTTGAAGTGGGTAATGAACGGCTTGGCAGTAGCGCCGCCTTGGATGGTCTGCAGAATGGGGGTCTCGACCTCCATGTAGCCGTCGGACTCCATAAAGCGACGGAAGGTGGAGAGAATCTGCGAACGCTTACGGAAGGTCTCGCGAACGTCGTCGTTGGCGATCAGGTCGACATAGCGCTGGCGATAGCGGGTCTCCTTATCGGAAAGACCGTGGAACTTCTCGGGCAGCGGACGAACGGCCTTGGCAAGCAGGGTCGCGCTCTTAGGGGCAACGGAAAGCTGGCCACGCTGGGTGCGCACGACCACGCCGGTCACGCCCAGGATGTCGCCCAGGTCGAGGGCCTTGAGCGTACTCCAGGCAGCCTCGTCCATGTCGTTGATGCGGCAGAACAGCTGAATCTCGGCAGTCGCATCGCGCACGACGATGAACATGATCTTGCCCTGACCGCGCTTGGCGACCACACGGCCGGCGATCTTCACGACGTCCTCGGTGTCCTCGCCATCGGCAAGATCGGCGTACTTAGTCTCGATATCGGCGACGTAGTCCTCAAGCTCAGAGTGCTCGGGATAGGGGTTCTGGCCCGCCTCGAACAGGGCGGCGCGCTTGGCCAGGCGGGTGGCGCGCTCGTCGTTGAGCGTCGATGCCTGATCGGCGGCGTTCTGGTTCTCTGCCATAAGTTAGCTCCTCAAACTAAAACGCTCCCCAGGATTCGGTCCCAGGGAGCGAAAACATACCTTTACGCGGGACCGTGGTCTAGCGTGCGATCTTGGCGATGGTGTAGACGCGAGTCTTGCCGGAAGGCGTAACGACCTCGACGGAGTCGCCCTCGCCGTGACCGATGATGGCGTGGCCGACCGGAGACTCGTTGGAGATCTTGTGCTCGAGCGAGTTGGTCTCGGTGGTACCGACGAGCGTGACTTCCATGACCTCGCCGTTGGGATCAATCAGCGAAACGGTGGAACCGATGGAGACGGTCAGGTCGCCCGTGGTGGCAGCAACCTGAGCGTTGGCGAGGATGGCCTGGATCTCGGCAATACGAGCGGCGTTCTGGGCCTGCTTGTCCTTAGCGGCGTCGTACTCGGAGTTCTCCGAAAGGTCGCCGAACGCGCGGGCTTCCTTGATGTCCTCGACGATCTCCTTGGCGTAATCGCCCTCACGCCAAGCGAGCTCCTCGACGAGCTTCTGGCGGCCCTCAGCGGTCAGTACGATCTGGCTTGCGTCCATACGGATATCTCCCCAACTCTGATCAAACAATCAACTGTCAACAAAACGAAAAAGACCGGCTAGCCTGCGGGCAAGCCGGTCAGGTGCTCACCCCAAAGGGATGGGACTACTCTGCGTCCGCGTCGCTGTCCTCTGCCTGCTTCTTCTTGGCAGCAGCGAGCTTGGCCTCGAGCTCAGCGATCTCCTTGTCCTCCTCGGACTGCTCGACCACGACCTCCTCGGCCTGCTTGGTCTCGGCCTTATCGTCGCCCTCCATACCCTCGCGGATATTCTTGACGGTAGAGCCGAGGGACTTGCCGAGCTTCGGCAGGTTCTTGGGCCCGAAGATAATCAGGACAACGACGAGAATAATGATGAGCTCAGGAGCCCTCAGTCCAAACATGTAGACCTCCACAATACAGCGAGACAAGCTCGAATGAGTATACCGCGGGTATCGCGGTATCACAACAATAGCTAAAAAAAGGGACCGCAAGAAGCGGTCCCTCCTCATGCTCTGGTCGGGTTGACTGGATTTGAACCAGCGACCCCTGCGTCCCGAACGCAGTGCTCTACCAAACTGAGCCACAACCCGTTAGCTCGACTATAGTAACAAAGATTTCCGTCGTGTGCTAGAGAAATTTTTACTTCTTTGGCACTTCGACGCGAACCCTTGATTATCGACTTTATCCGAACACCTCCCACATTCATCCGAACATGTGCGGG
>DAWDYI010000018.1:0-40474 GCA_052344885.1 Collinsella aerofaciens | reverse complement strand
CCGGAGGGGCGCCGTGGGCGGGAATCGCGCACTCCATATTTTGTTCACAAATGAATAGATCCCTCAGTCGCGTCACTGAGGTTAAAACTGAAGCATTGGCTTCTGATATTGGCGATGACCAGCTGTTTTACGAGTATTGAGACATCGGTCATCTCTGGAGCGCTACTTTACTCCAAAGGCATCAGCTATTTGTTTCCCATCGGTAAAAGGCGGGTTTTGTTCGCCAAGCGTTCTTATATATAGATAGATACGGGTTCGAACCCATGAAAGGGCGACAAAAAAGACGGCCAACCGAAGTTGACCGTCTCAACAATCTTTGGGTGGGCCGTCAGGGGTTCGAACCCTGGACCTTGGGATTAAAAGTCCCCTGCTCTGCCAGCTGAGCTAACGGCCCGCGGGTGGCATTGTACCACGGTCTGGGACTATTCCCAACTCCATTGGCCGTTCTGGAAAATCACAACTTCACGTCCATCAGGCGTAATGCCCGTAATATCGATGTCGTCCGTGCCGATCATAAAATCGACGTGCGTGCTCGAGACGTTAACGCCATGCTCCAGGAGCTCCTCCTTGGACATGTCATACCCACCCTCGATGCATTCGGGGAAACCGACACCTAGCGCGAGATGGCAGCTAGCGTTCTCGTCATAGAGCGTGTCATAGAACAGAACGCCGCTTTCGCGGATCGGAGTGTTCTTGGAAATGAGCGCGACCTCGCCCAGATGAGCGGCACCTTCATCGGTGTCAATAATGCTCGCAAGCGTTGCCTTGCCCACGCGGGCGTCGTAGTCCACCACGCGGCCGCCCTCGAACTTAATCCAAAAATCTTCGACTTTATTGCCGTGGTGGATGAGCGGCATGGCCGAGTACACAATACCGTCGGCGCGCATGCGATCGGGCGAGGTGAAGACTTCCTCGGTGGGAATGTTGGGGAAGAAGGGGTGTCCATCGGGCGTCTTGCCCTTGCCGCCGGCCCACTCGTGACCCTTCGTCATGCCAATCGTCAGATCGGTTCCATTTGCCGCGGTGTAATGCAAGTAGTCGAAACGATTGTCGTTCAGGAAACGCAGGTTCTTTTCGAATGCGGCGTCATGGAGTTCCCAGTCGCTCTCCGGGTCCTGGCCATCGGCGCGCGCGGTGTGCAGAATCGCATTCCATAGTTTATAGATTGCAACCTCATCGGCGTCTCCTGGGAACACCTCGTGCGCCCAAGCCACGACCGGAGCGCCGGCGATGCACCACGGATTGATGTTGTAATCCAGTCCACGGCGGAAAACTTTGCACTGCGTATTCCTCGCCTTTGATGCCGCGGCCGGCTTGGCTGGATCGATGCCCTTGAGGGCCGCAGGATCCGCACCTTCGATAAAGACAAAGCAGGCACCATCCTGGGCCAAGGAATCCAGCTGCATGCGCTTCCACTCGGGTGTCTGCTCAAAATAGCTTTTCTCGACATGCTCGTACGTGAGCCTCGTCACGGCATCATCGGCCCAAATGACCGTCACGTGGCCGGCGGCGGCAGCATAGGCCTCCGCGACCACCACGCGCGCAAACGGCGCGCACTCGACCGGAGACTGAACGACGACCTCCTGGCCGGGCTTGACGTTTACGCCCTTGCGGACGACCAGGCGCGCGTAGTTTTTAATCTTGGGCTCCAGGGCCTTCATGCCCTCCAGAGCCTCTTCGACCGTCAGGGCAGCTCGAATCATGTGCCACTCCATCTATCTATAGAACAGTAAAAAGGCGCGCCGCAAAAACGACGCGCCTTATATCTTAGCGATAAGTATGTATGCAAACGCTACTTCTTCTTGGAGTCCTTCTGGTCCTCCTCGGCAGCCGCGCGCTCAATAAGAGCGTTGAGCTTGTTCTCGGACATGCCCTCGGCCTGCGCGCGGTACATGTTGCGCAAGGGACGAATACGAGCGAAGTCGTAGATAAAGTCACCTAGGATGATGACATAGGACAAAACGATGCCGACCATCTGGACAGGGCTGGACACCATGCCAGCGGGAGCGAAGTACAGCGAGGCCCAAATTGCCACGACGAGCACCATGCCAATGGCGAGCACAATCCACCAGATGCGACGGCGCTTGGTGTAGTCCTCGTCCTGCTTGAGGAGGATATTCGACACCGTATAGATGCGGTCCTCCTTGGCGCGCTGCTTGGCCTTGCGGGCGCGCTTCTCCTCTTTAGAGAGGCCCTCGAGGTTCTCGCCCTTCTCGAGCTCTTTGCGGCGTGCCTTAGACGAAGCCGGCACGATGCGAACGGAGCTCGCTGCTTGGCGGGCGGGCTTAGCAGATGCGGCAGACTTGCGCGCAACCCCGGTAACTTCGTGGGATTGCGTGCGCTTGTTCGTGGCGCTACGGGTACTCACTTATGCGTTCTCCTTCATGCTTGTGAACTGGGAGCCGGTGATGATCTGGAAGGCCTCGCGATAGCGCTCGGACGTGCCATCGATGACCTCGGCGGGCAGGTGCGGGGTCTCCCCCGTCATATCCCAGTTGGCCTTGAGCCAATTGCGGACGAATTGCTTGTCGTAGCTAGGCTGGATCTTGCCCTCCTCGTAGCTGGCAGCAGGCCAGAAACGGCTGGAGTCGGGCGTGAGGCACTCGTCGATCAGCGTGACCTTGCCATCAATAACACCAAACTCGAACTTGGTGTCGGCAATGATGATGCCACGGGTCGCGGCGTACTCGGCAGCGGCCTTGTAGATCTTGAGGGAAAGGTCACGAATCTGCGTGGCGATGTCCTCGCCCACGATCTCGCAGCAACGCTCGAACGAGATGTTCTCGTCGTGGTCACCGATCTCGGCCTTCGTGGACGGCGTGAACAACGGCTCGGGAAGCTTGGAAGCCTCGGTCAGGCCCTCAGGCAGCTGGATGCCGCAGACGGTGCCGTTCTCGTCGTAGGTCTTCTTGCCCGAACCGGTCAGATAGCCGCGGACGATGCACTCGATAGGAATCGTCTGGGCCTTCTTAACCAGCATGGCGCGGCCAGCGAGGTAGTCACGATACTCAGCAAACTCCTCGGGGAAATCCGCCGGGTCGATGGAAACGAGATGGTTGGGGACGATGTCGGCAAACTTATCGAACCAGAATGCCGAGATGCGATTGAGCACCTCTCCCTTAAACGGAATCTCGTCGGGAAGAATGAAGTCGAACGCAGAAATGCGGTCGGTGGCGACCATCAGCAGGTTTTCACCGGCATCGTAAATATCACGAACCTTGCCACGGGAATCCGGACGACGCTCCATCGTTGTCACGTGAGTCACTCCTTACCTAAATACGACAGAAATGCGGGTTCTTTCCCGCATGTTTTCGCAAACTCGGAGCGGCAGGGACGCGGCCCCTCCTTCACCGAATAGCGAAAAGCTAGTGCTCCATTGTAGTAGATGCCGCGTCTGCCGTGTGCTCGCGGGGCAGATGAATTGTAAAAGTCGTACCCTTTCCAAGCTCCGACTCCACGGATATGTAGCCATGGTGACGCTCGACAATCTGCTTGGTCACGGCGAGGCCAACGCCCAGGCCGCCAGCTTCGCGGGCGCGGCTGGCATCGGCGCGCCAAAACCGCCCGAAAATGCGCGACAGATCGTCCTTGGCAATACCGATGCCGGTATCAGAAACGGCAATGCTGACGTGCCTGCGGTCACTGAGCACCGACACCACGACCCAACCGCCCTCGGGGGTGTAGCGCATGGCGTTGCTCATGAGGTTGATAACACATTGCGTGATCATGTCGGGATCTGCCTCGACAACGTCATCGTGGCCCTGCGTCTCATCTGCAAAGCGCAAACGCAGGTCACGGTCGGCAAACAGGCGCTCCTGGCCATTCACAATCGATCGCACGAACGGAACCATGTCCACCGGTTCTAGATTGAGCGGAGCCGTGCTGTTTTCCATACGCGATAGGTCGAGCATCTGCTGCACCAGACGAGCCAGGCGACGCGTCTCGGAAGCAACGGTCTCCAAATGCTCATCGTCGGTGGGATACACGCCATCCTGCATGGCCTCGACCGTTGCGAGCATGGCCATAAGCGGCGTGCGAAGCTCGTGTGCAACGTCTGAGGTCAGGCGCTTCTCGTGTTTCATATCCTTCTCGAGCGAAGTGGCCATCTCATCGAAGGTCTCACCCAGCTGATCGATCTCGTCATCACCGCGCAGTCCCGTGCGAGCCGACAGGTCGCCGTCACGGATTTGCTTTGCGGTACTGGTGATGCGATGAATCGGCTTGGTGAGCATGCGCGACACGAGCGATCCGATAACGACCGAAATGCAGATTGCAACAACCGCGGCGAGGGCCATGGCGTTAAAGGTCTTCTCCCTAAACGCAGAGTCCGCCTTGGTGAGCAGAGCGTCGGAGCCGATGGCCCACAGCTTTACCTGTCCGACATGCTCGCCGGAAGACGTTACAATCTCGACGTTAGCAACGCTATCGGAGTCGGTTGGAGCAGACGAGACCGGGCTATGCGATGCCCTCTTGCCGCTCGTGTCGTCGGTCGTAGCCTGGTTTTCGCGTACATCGGCGGTGGCGCTTGCCGAGGGCCAGGAATCGTCATAAACGATCACGCCCTTTTTATTGACGACCTGCATGCCCAGATCGTCGGAAACCAAACTCGACGTTGCGACCGTGCGCAGTTCTCCCGCGGTCCAAGAGCCGTTTTCCTCATATGAGGTCGCCAACTTCTCGGCAGCGGAATTTGCGATTTCGACGATATTGGAGCGTGTGTAATCCGAAAAGACCGTGCCCCACACAACAGAGACAACGCCCACCAGCACCAATACTGTCATGAGCGATGTCAGAGCAAAAGCAAGTGCCATGCGCGAGGGATAGCTCATCGTTGGCCGTGAATCGGAACGAGGCGTGTTCCAACTAGCCTTGGAACCCGCCTCGCTCTCCTGCTTGTGCTTTTGTCCGATTTCAAAGCGCGCAGGTGTCATATGTGATTTCCCTATTTCTCGTCCGACTTATCGGTCTTGGCCGGAGCCTCGAAGCGATAGCCGACACCATGGACGGTGTAGAGCCACTTGGGCTTCTTGGGATCATCGCCCAGCTTGGCGCGAAGATTCTTCACGTGGCTATCGATGGTGCGCTCATAGCCCTCAAAGTCATACCCGAGCACTTTCTCGACCAGCTCCATGCGGTTATACACACGGCCGGGATGGCGGGCAAGCGTGGTGAGCAGTTTGAACTCGGAAGCCGTCAGATCGACTTCCTTGCCCTCGACCAAGATCTTGTGGCCCGAGATATCGATGACCAGATCGCCGAAGTCGAGTACCTCGACGGTGGGCTCGTCGGCCTGATGGGCACGGCGGAACAGAGCGCGAACGCGGGCGACGAGCTCGCGCGGCGAGAACGGCTTAATCAGATAGTCGTCGGCGCCGAGCTCAAGACCGATAATACGGTCCTCGATCTCGCCCTTAGCCGTCAGCATGATGATGGGGACATCCGAGGTATCGCGAATGGTGCGGCAAACGCGCTCGCCGGGAATCTTGGGGAGCATAAGGTCGAGCACGACCAGGTCGAACTGATGCTTCTCGAACTCCTCGATCGCGGACTGGCCGTCGCCGACGCCCACAACCCAGTAGCCTTCGCGCTCGAGATAGGCAGCGACGGCGTCACGGATTGCCTTCTCATCCTCGACCAGCAGAATCTTTTTTGCATCTGAAGCCATAACACGGCCCCCCTGTCTCAATTAGCTAAGAACAAGCCCATTTTAACGCACCTGAGCCCGCCGGATGCCGCTATGACGCGGCAGCTCGGCGGGCGGTACTCACAATTACAACGCGTTTATTCCCCTGTTGGCGCCTTTTTAACCCCTCTAAGCTTAAAGAGAGAATAGACGTGCAGTGACCGTCTCTGGTATACCCTGGCTGTTGCGCACCGTGGCGTACGTAAGGAATGAGTCCGATTTTCCCGCCGTAGCTGGATAATCGCCATACTCCAAAGCGCGGTCGGGCGACAGCAGCGAGCCATAGGTCTTGGCAGAGGTGTCGATCAGGAAATGCGACGCCTGTACCTTAACAAGGTATTTATTCTTCTTGCCAGCCGCACATGCGAGCGGCTCGCGGGACAGGAAGAGGTACGGCCCTCCCTCATTACCGATATATGTGCCCATATTGCCCAGGCTGCCCACGCCACTATAGGCCGCCTCGATAGAAAACACGAAGGTATCGCCCATATATACGGCCTCGAAAGGCGAGACTGACGAGGGAAGGACTAGCTGGGCACGTTTGGTGTTGTTGCCGTCGGTCAGATCGATTGCCGTTATGCCGTAGTAGACGCCCTCGTCGTTGCGGACACGCGGCGAGATGGTCAAAATGCCGTCGCTCGCGCGCGGGGCCGATGCAAAGCGGCCCGTCGATTTCCAAATTACCTCGGCCTTGGATTCATCAAGCGAGCGACGATAGCAAAACGAATCACTACTCGTTTTATTGCCGCCTGCCGAAGGCATTTTATACCAGATGACTGATGCCCCGAACGCCGTAAACAGCGGCGGATCGTAGTCCTTGCCACCTCGATCGAGCTCAACCACGTCGCCAGAGAGCGAAGCGCCCGACAGATTTTGAGCGTAGAGCTTCCACGATGAATTGGCAAAGTTCATCTCAACCCACGCGAATACGCCGTCGCCGGCACGGACATCGTAGAATGCATATCCCGTGCCCTCGATAGGATCCTCGATTAATGTGGTAAGCGAGCCATCGCCCAGGTTGAGCACACCGAGCGTGTTGGCGTGCAGTGCCGATGCGGGCGCCATCATTGCCGCGGCGTAATCGCCGTCGCAGTAGTACAGCAGCGTACCCAGAGGCAGCGTCCACGACGCCGCCGGCTCAAGATCGATGTCGACTGCCTCGTACTCATCCGTAATCGAGATGATTTTGGAATCATCCTTGATAACCTGCGGCTCGCCGGCGGCATCATCGCTGGTGCCCGTTTTTTTCGAGCATCCGGCAAGCACCGTGGCAGCGCCCGCGGCAGCCCCACCGAGTACAAAGCCGCGACGCGATATTCCGTTCTTGATGTGATCGGCGATACCCATTAGGCGATCTCGGTGCGAGCGGCCTCGATAGCGCGTGTAAGCTGGTCGGCGCAGGAGGTCTTTTTCATACCGCAGGTATTACCGGCGAGAACCTCGATTACGCGATCGGCAGGAGCGCCCTCGACCAGCTTGGAGATAGCCTTGAGATTGCCGTCGCAGCCGCCGGTAAATTCAACGCCCATCACCTTGTTGCCGTCATCGGAAAGGTCAAGGTGAATATTGCGAGCACACACGCCCTGAGGCTTGTAATCAAACGAAATCATGCGATCCCCTCTCAGAATGTTATTCGAGACGACTATTATCCCCGTCTTTCCCTAAATGCAACGAGGCGCTTTGCCGGCAACACACATTACCAGCAAAGCGCCCTAAAAAGCTAACGTTATGCCCGAACCTACTCGAAGCTCAGCTGCTCCAGACGATCAAAGACCGTGTCGATACGGGTGAGGAAGTCCCACGGATCAAAGATCTCGTCGAGCTTTTCCTGGCTGACGGTGCAGCGCGGGTCAGCCTCGAGACGCTCCTTAAAGGTAGGGCCGGAGACACAATCCTGTACCTCGTGCCAGGTTGCCATGGCGTTCTCCTGCACAATGGCGTACGCGTCCTCGCGGGTGATGCCCGTGTCGACGAGGGCGAGCAGCACCTTGGAGGAGAAGATGAGGCCGCGGGTCTTATTGAGGTTGGCCATCATGCGGGCAGGGTACAGCTGCAGGCCGTCGATAACGCGAATGAGGCACTGGAACATGTGGTCGAGCGCGATGAAGCTATCGGCCTGGGCGACGCGCTCGGCAGAGGAGTGCGAAATGTCACGCTCGTGCCACAGGGCGACGTTGTCGAAGGCAACCTGCGCGTTGGCCTTCACGACGCGCGACAGGCCGCAGACCTTCTCCATGGTGATGGGGTTGCGCTTGTGTGGCATGGCTGAGCTGCCCTTTTGGCCCTTACGGAACGGCTCCTCGGCCTCGAGCGTATCAGTCTTCTGCAGATTGCGAACCTCGGTAGCGATGCGCTCGCAGGTGGCCGCAGTGGTGGCAAGAACGCCGGCGAGATAGGCGTGATGGTCGCGGCTGATAACCTGCGTGGACAGCGGGTCGTGAACCAGGCCCAGGTGCTCGCAGACGTACTCCTCGACGAACGGCTCGATGGAGCTGTACGTGCCGACAGCGCCCGAGATAGCACCGAAGGCAACGTTCTTGCGGGCGTCCTCAAGACGATCCAGATCGCGCTTGAGCTCCCAGGCCCAAGAGCCAAACTTCATGCCAAAGGTCATCGGCTCGGCATGGATGCCATGAGTACGGCCGGCGCAGAGCGTGTTGCGCTCCTCGAAGGCACGACGCTTGCAAATCTCGCCGAGCTTCTTGACATCCTCGATGATCAGGTCGCAGGCCTGGGTGAGCTGGTAGCACAGGGCCGTGTCGCCCAGATCGGAGCTGGTCATGCCATAGTGAACCCAGCGGCTGGGCTTGGGGTCGCCCTCGGGAACATCGGCATCGATGTATTCCTTCATGTTGGTCAGAAAGGCAATGACGTCATGGCGCGTGACTTCCTCGATCTCATCGACCTTCGCCTTCTCAAAGTTGGCATGGTCGCGGATCCACTGGGCCTCGTCTTTGGAAATACCGATCTTGCCGAGCTCCGCCTGGGCCTCGCAGGCCAGAACCTCGATCTCCTGCCAAATGGCGTACTTGTTCTCGAGGGAGAAGATGTGTCCCATCTCCGGGCGGGTATAGCGATCGATCATAGCGGCTCCTTTTTGGTTATTGGCACGTTGGTCGTAACCCAACCATTGTACCGTGCGCAGGTGCAAGTATGGGCAGTAGGCATTAACCTAACATTTTGGAATTGGAGCGACCATGAGGACGTCTGCGCATTTGCTTCGCAAATACGCACCGGCTGCGGTCGGCAGACCCGGTCCGCGCACACGCACGGGCACAGCGGGTTGGACCCGACGTTCCCGAGGTCCCCCGTACTCGATGGAGCGGGCAACGGGACATCCGCGCGCCCGCGTCGCGGACGCGCACCGGCTGCGGCGATCTCCTCGGATTCACGGAGACGATGGGGAAAACTTTGTTGAATTGGCCGTCCCGAGTTCTCCCGCGCTCGGTGGAGCGGGCAACGGGACGTCCGCGTATTTGCTTCGCAAATCCGCACCGGCTGCGGCCGCCTATCGGCGACCTTGCCTGCTCGCTATAAACGCTTCGCGTTTATTTAACGCTCGCACCCTGTCGGGTTCGAGTCCCGGCACTTTATTGAAAAAGGCACGGTAACGAAACGTTACCGTGCCTGAAATTCGAATGGAGCGGGCAACGGGACTCGAACCCGCGAGTGTCAGCTTGGGAAGCTGATGCCTTACCACTTGGCGATGCCCGCTTGTGTGTTGGCTAGTATAACGCGGTTGTCTTGTTCGATACAAGGGTGGCGATGCTTGTTTTAGCTGTGGAGATTCGTTTGAAAATCGCGTCAATTGTGGAGACGAGGACCTTTAACCTCCTGTTCTCCCTATCTTCTACCTGCACTTTTGCTTGATTGTTGTATTTGAGCTCAATTTGTCAGGAATTGGGCAAGCTTTTGGTCAGGCTCCGGTACTTACCCGCATGAACCTCGGGGGTAGCCTCATCCTACGCGTCGCAGCCTCCCCGTGCGGCGCACGAGGGATAAGGAGCAGCCATGTCCAACGCACCCACGCACTCTGTCCACAGCGCAATTGCAACAGGTCCGCTGCTCCTGCTCCTCTTCCTGCTTTTCGGCTGCCTGGCACCGGGAGCCGCATTTGCCGTCGATGGCTACGACCAGCTCGGCTTCCGCACTATTAGCGATGATTGTGGGCCCTTCTTCATCGGCAAGTATGAAGCTCAAGACGCCTCGATTGCCTACTGCATGAACCAGGAGCGCCCCGGCCCCACCAAGCCGGGCGGCCCATGGCTCAACTTTGATCAAGGCTGGGTGTGGCTCGACGACGAGTTCGCGGCAATCGTTTGTCACGGATATCCTACCGCCACGTCGTTTGGCGGTTACCATCTTTCACCCGATCGCGCCCGCGCCGCCACCCAGCTTGCCGTATGGATGCTCAACGGCACTACCCATGTCGACGGCACCTACTCCTACACGACCGCTCAGGGTAAAACCAAGAGCGGACACTTTACCGCCGACAATGAAGTCGTGGCGGCTGCGCGGTGGCTCCACGACAGCGCAAAATCAGGAAGCATCAAAGCCGCTCCGCACCGCGCGCGACGCTATCTAGGGGCCGTATCGGGCGGCAGCAAACGTCAAGACATGCTCTATGTACTGCCGGCGGTCTCTGTTTCCTTCCAAAAGCAGTCTGCTAACACCGTTATTACCAGCGGAAACAATACTTATCAGTTTGACGGGGCAACATTCGATGTTTTTGAGAGCGCCAGCGGCGCGCGTGTCGCCACCGTCCAGATGGACAGCAACGGTCGAGCGCAGGCAACACTCCTACCCAACACGGCATACTACCTAGTTGAGACAACAGCGCCAGCTGGTTATATCCCCCTGCACGATCGCATTGCCTTTACCACGACGGATAACGGCGGATACGTCACCATTGATGAACAACCCGGCACCATTACCTTGCGCATTGTAAAGCTCGACGCCGCAACGAATGCAGGCCCCCAAGTTGGGGCTTCGCTCGCAGGAGCAGAATTCGTGTGCGTATCGCAATCAACCCCTGGATGGACACAAACTCTCAGGACCGATGAAAGCGGTCGAGCTACCCTCACCGATGTCCCCCTGGGAACCTTTACCATCTACGAATCAAAAGCCCCCGAGGGCTACCTGCCATCCAACGACAGCTGGACCTATACCGTTGGAGCCGACCAGCTCGGCGATTCAGGCGTGGTCGAGATCGAGTCTCGCGTTTCCGATATCCCCATTGCGTTTAACCTTGAGATTTCCAAATTCAAGGATTACGGCAATAGCGACCAATCCGGCCTGGAGCAGCCGGCGGGTGGTGTTGTCTTTGAGGTTGTCAGCAACAGCTCTCAGCAGGTTGTTGGCACACTGACTACAAACATCTATGGCTTTGCCTCCACCAAAGACCAGCCCGAAGCATGGTTTGGCACAGGCAAGCGACCAGCCGGTGTCCACGGAGCCGTCCCATACGACCGCGCCGGCTACACGGTTCGTGAGGTTCCGGAAACCGTCCCCGAGGGTTTTAAACGTGCGGGGGAATGGACCGTCGGGGCCAATCAGATTTCCGACGGCACCGAGCTTCAATATATCGTGGACAACCACGCTCTGTCGACGCATCTCCAGATTGTAAAACGCGATGCCCAAACAGGCGCTTCTGTTCCACTAGCCGGATTCACCTTCCAACTACTCGACAGCAATCACAAACCTGTCTCACAAACTTGCTGGTATCCAGCACATAACGTAATGGACACCTTTACGACTGACACGACCGGGACCGTCACACTGCCCGAATCGCTCGTGCCGGGCACCTATTATGTACGCGAAACCTCGGCCAAAGAGCCCTATCTTGTCGGCGAAGAGATCGAGGTAAACATACCCGCCGATATAAACCTAACGCCCGTTGCAATCGCCTCGTATTATGACCACGCCGCGATCGGAAACATCAGGATCGTTAAAACCGATGCCGTAGACGGCAGCAGCCTCGCGGGCGCCATCTTTGAGATCCGTGCTTCGGGTGATATCGTGCGCCCCGACGGTAGCATCGCCGCGCTCGACGGTGAGACTGTCGCTACCGTCACGACGGATGAAACTGGAGAAGCACGCGCGGACGACCTCCCGCTGGGATCTGGCACCGCGCACTACGAGGTTGTCGAGACTCAAGCGCCGGCAGGCTTCTTACTCGATCGGACATCCCATATTGTCGACCTTACTTATGCCGACCAGAAAACACCCGTTGTAGAAGCACGGCTTAACGTATCCGACGATTACACCAAGGTTGATATCTCCAAGGTCGATGCAAGCGGTGAGCAGGAAGTGGAAGGCGCACAGCTCGCCTTATATGGTCCCGATAAAACCGAAATAGACTCCTGGACCTCATCCGACAAGCCGCACCGCGTCGAACATCTTGCACCCGGCACCTACTCGTTGCGCGAAACGATGTCTCCGCGGACCTATGACCTTGCCGAGGAGATAACGTTTGAAATAAAGGATACGGGAGAAGTCCAATCCGTCGCGATGAAGGATGCGCCCATCGAGATCAAAGGACAGGTCGACAAGCGTCAGGAACTTGTCCAACCTATCGGGAAGGGTCTGTTGGCTAACGGCGATGGAAAAAACCGCGCCGCGATGCAAACCAATACGGACGGACTTTTCTCCTATACCATCGATGCTCGAAACGATTCCGCTACTTGGGTTGATGAGTTTACGATTACCGATGATCTTGAGTGCGCCAAAGACGGCACGGCGAGATTCGTCTCAATCGAAACCCCCGTCGCCATCGGCGACCTCAACGGTCTGTGCAACGTGTGGTATCGCACGACGCCGTTGGACTCGACAGACGTCGATGAGCCGGCAAACGCGACGCTTGACGATGGGCACGAAAATCCTTGGCTTGAGTCCGACGAAGTAAAAGAGAGTCTGGGTGAAGATTGCCGCCTCGTCGATTACGACGGCTGGCACCTCTGGAAGGCGGATGTCTCGACCACGGAATCCGTCACACTCGAGGCGGAAGAGATCGACCTTACACCCAATACCGTCGTGACGGGCATTCGAATTGAATACGGTGCGGTAGCCGCCGGCTTTACGACTCGAAGCGATGCGGATTCTTGGACCCGCGATGATCTCAAAGATGAGCACGACGACCTTGACGATGCCAGAGCAATCCTTGGCACAGACGCTCGGGGCGCAATCGTGCACATGCAGGCGACGTCGGCTTATACGCCCCAAACCGCACTCACCAACAGCGCACGCGTCGATCTTTGCCGCAACGGCGGCGGCGATAAACTTGAGTCACATGACGAGGACAGTGTCATTCAACGCTGTACCCTACCGCAGGACCTACCGGCAACAGGATCAGCCCCCATCGCCGCTTGCATCACCGCGCTCCTGACCTCGGGTGCCGCAGCCCTATGGTTCGCTCGCCTTAGGTCAATCCCAAAGAAGCGCTAGCGCGATGAAAAAGCGGGCGAGCCAGTCCCCCGGCTCGCCCGCTTTCAATCATTTAAATCGCCGTATCTACTCTGCAGACGAAGATCCACCATCAACGATTGCTTGCTCGGACTCAGGAATCCCATCGGCACCCGTGCTCTGTTCTTGCTCCACCTCTTCGCTGATTGCGGAGGCGGGGGTCGAGCCCTTCGCGCCCACGATGTAGGCAGCCCCAAATCCTAACGCAATGGCAATCAAGGTCAAAATCACGTAGACAGGCCAATGGCGCTTAATATACGAAAACACGTTGACTCCTTAGAGCTCCGTCTACGAACGGCGGATAACCTCGGTCACGACCTCGGATACCGTGGCAATGTTCGTCGGGTTGACATTGTGGGGCAGGTCGTCCTCGGTACGAGCGCAAGCCAGACGCGTGCCGTCCACGCCGGCGATGGTGAGGGCTCGGCGGCTCGCCTCGAGCGCGGCGTAGGCATCGGTCTTGGCATAGGGCATCTCGAGCGCGCCACAATCGACATGGAACGACTTGCACACCTTGCTGACCAGGTTCATGATGCGGCGATCGCCCTTGAGCAGCTGCTGTTCGCCCTCAACCGTCACCACCGAAAGCCTACCGGCGCCGACGGATTCAAGATTGATGAAGAAGACGCCGCGGAGCTTATCGCGATGCGAAGCCAAGAAGGCCTTCATACCGGCGCCATCACAATCCGAGGCGCCCGTTGCCACAAACCAGATATCGTGACCGAGCAGCTCATCATCGCCCATAGAGGCGACAGCCGAGAGCATATCTTCGGAAGAAGCGCCATCGGAAGACGTAGCGCCGCCCTTCCAGCCATCGTTATCGTCCTCGAAGTTATCCCACGAACCGATACCGCGACCGGACTTCTTGGCATCGTAATCGTCTTCGACGCCCAGCCAATCACTCATGCTGTCCTGCTCGTTTTTCCTTTTACGACCGAACAGGCCACCCAGGCCGCGTTTGCGAGACTTGGGTGCCGCCGGGGCGGGAGCCGAAATGGTCTCGATCGGCTGCGCGCCCGACGCAACGGGCATAGAAGGCGCAACGGGTGCCGATGTGGGTTCGGGACCCTGGGCAGTAGCAAAGGGGTCGTTGACCTGGGCAGAGGGATCGGGAAGGTCGAACAGCGACGTGCGAGACGCAACGTTTGCCTGCTTCATAGACGGCAGCGACGGATCGGGGACCGAAGCCAGCGGAGACGAGGAAGGTGCAGGCGACGGTGCCGACGCCGGATCGGGAACATTCATCTGCGGACGCGGCGATGCCTGGGAGGAAATCTGGGCCATAAGGGAATCGACCGTTTCGTCCTGGGTGGGAGCGACATTGGCAACCGTGGCACCGGAACCACTCGGGGTCGGCATGGTGAAAATCTGCGTGGAGTAAGGCCTCGACTCATCCGTCTCGGGAGTCTCGGAAACCGCAGGCACTTCCTCCTGCTCGACCTCGGTCGAATCACCTTGATCGGCTGCCGCGTATTGCTCTTCGTCAGAGTTGGCCTCGACGGACTCGTCCTCGGCGGCATCTTGGATTTCGGCAGCATCAATGGGCTCGTCATCGTCTGCCGCGTCGCCCTGCTCATCGGAAACAGGAAGGGGCTCGGCAATTGCGGTGCCTTGCTTTTCAAACGTTATCGTGGAATCGAACTGCGCGGCATCAAACGACATGGTGCTATCGACGTGCTGCTGAGCCTCGAAAGACGTTGTTGCCTCAACAACATCCGCTGACGTCGGTTGCTGGGACTCAAAGGACGTCGTAGCTTCGGCAGCGTCGACGGGCCCGGACTGCATAGCCTCGTTCTGCTCGAACTCTTGCGCCGCGCGCTCACGTGCCGCCTCGGCTGCCTGCTGCTGAGCGATAGCCTCCTGCTCGGCAGCCTCGCGTGCGGCAGCGCGCTTCTCCTCGAAATCGTCGACAAATTTCCTGCCCTTTGCAAGCGCACCCTTAAAGAAGCTGGAAGCGCTGGCGCCAATCGAAGAGAACGCGGATGCAATATCGGCATGGGGCGTTGCCGCGGGAATCTCGGCAGAGAAATCAGTATCGCTCTCGTAAGACACGCGCCTCGGCTGTTCAACGTAATCGTCGTCAGACTCGTCCGCAACGTCTTGCGCCGGCGCGGCGGGAGCCAAAATGTCCAGTCCTGCCGCGGGATCGATCGCGGACACCGCCTCGGGCTCGGCAACGGCAGCGGTAACCGCGGCAGACTCATCATCCGCAGTGACAACGGGCGCAGGCTCGGGCTCAAACGTCGGCTCCTCGCCCTCCTCGTAATCGAGCGTGCAGGACTCGGGAAGCATTCCGAGTGCACGGATGGCATCCGAACCAAAGCGAATGTTGCCGGCGGCGTTGCGATAGAGCTTGGGCTCGGGCTCGGCCGCGGCAGGCTCCTCCGCCGGCTCAGCAGCGGGAACCTCGTCATTGAACTCTTCGGCCTGGACAGCCTGATTCTGATCCTCGGGCACGATGGCGCCAATCAGCGTCTCGTCGGCAGACGCACCCTCAAAGCCCTCAATCTGCTCGTCAAAAGCCTCGCCCTGTTCGGGCTCGGTTTGAGCGTCGGGAGCAATCGGCTGACCGAACTCGTCCTCGGCGTAGGTAGGCTCTTCGTACTCGATGGTGTTGCCGTAGTCGTTTTGCTGCTGGGCCGCGGCATACTCCGCCGCCGCGCGCGCCATTTCCTCGGCACGACGTTTCTGCTCCCCAAAATAGGTATCGAACGGAACATCGTCGGGAAACTCGTTCTCGCCCTGGAAGGGAGCAACGTTGTCCATAACGCCGAGCATAGCGGCGACAGAAGACTTGTTGCACACCGCGCCGGACGTATAGGGAAGAACGTGGCGGTTAGAGATGATGTTTGCCGCGTTGGCAAGTGCAACGAGGGAAGCGAGGATCGCGACAATCCACAGCAGAACCTTGAGCGCGCCGGGGAGCGACAGGATACGCAGGATGGCAACGGCAGCAGGGGCAATCGTGGCAACGGGCAACAGCTTGGCGATGAGCGCACGATACGAAGCATAGGGCTCGCGGGCGAGCAGCTCAGCACGGGGAGAGTCGTAGTGTGCGACAACGACCACCGGGCGGTTGCGCGGAGACGCGAGCGGGCCCGAGGCCTTGTGGTAGGCGATGACATTTTGGCTCACGCCCGTCTTGCCCAGGCGCGAAACCACGGGGTGGCCCGTGCGCTCGAGCACGTAAAGAACGGCGCCGACAATGGCCAGCAAGGTGCCGACCAAGCCGATACCGCCGCCGATGCCCATCAGCAGGGCGCCGGCAAACGCAAGAATACCGGTAACGGCAAATGCCAATCTACTGGGCGCCGGGGCATTGAACTCCTGAACCTCGGGGTCAAAGCCGTGGTTGCGGAAGATCTGAGCGATATCCTCGGCAGCCAAGCGCTCTTCTTCGCTGCATGCCGGCGTAATGCCGGTGTTCTGCAGCAGGTGGTTAATATAGTTCTGGGTGTTCGCCATGTGCGCTCCACATCCATAATCCGACAAATAGGCCCAATGCATGCACATTAGAACCGTATATAGTCGAAAGTATACCCCGAGCGAGCGCAAACGACCGAATTCGGGCCATCTTAACGCCTCGAGCGGACAAGGATATAGCCTAATCTCCATATCGGACTAAAATCATGGCAGCAAACCACCTTCTCATGCGAGGACTCTATGACGGCAAGCGACGCGACCGCGACAATTAAAAAGGGGAATTCGGAGCCCGGTTTCGATAAAACGGCTCAGCGCATCCTCAATCTTTTCTTTGTGCTCAACAGCTCCCCCGAACCGCTGACGACCGAGCAGATCGTCTTGGATTCTGACCTGGGATATGGCTCGGGCAATATCGACTCGGATAAGCGCAAGTTTCGGCGCGATCGTGACAAACTGCTCGAGCGTGGCATCTTAATCAAGGAGGTTCGCCCCGCCGGTGCGCAGGAGACCGAGGAAAGCTCGTGGACAATCGACCGCGAGCACACGTTTGCTGCAGGCGGCCTCATCACCGCAGACGACGCCGATATCCTACTCAACGCCATCGACCAGACGCTAGCGGCCGGCTCTTCCACCTTTGCCGCGCCGCTTGCCGATATTCGCTCCAAAATTGCCTACCTCACCGGCAGGACGACGGTGGACGAAGTACCGATCCGCCGCTCTCCCACCGTCGATGCGGTATGGAGCGCCTTTGCCGAGCGATGCGCGCTGCGATTTTTATATCAGAACGGACGCGGCGAGCAGAAAGAACGTACCGTCTGTGTCTACGGCATGTTCGAACGCGAGGGCGTGGCGTACTTCTGCGGCCTCGACAATGTCACCGACGACATCAGGACATTCCGCTGCGACCGTATCGTTCGCGCATGGCGTCCTTCGAAGGCCTACGCCATCCCTGCGGACTTCAATCTCAACGACTATCTGTTCTTTGAATTCGATTTCGCCGACCGACCGCCCGTTGCAGCCACGTTCTCGTTCGCCCCTCAGACGCAGATCGATATGATCAACGGCCTCACGCGCGGGCGAGGTGAGCTCACACACACCGATGCGGGATGGATCTGGACCGTTGACGTGCGCGACCTTGAAGCCGCCGCCTCATTTTGCATGGCCCACGCCATGGACGGCATGAGGCCCATGGCCCCCAAATCGCTCAAGCAGGCGTGGAACCACCTCATTGAAAGGACGGTGCACGAGTATGCCCGTGCGTAAACTCACCAGCGAGCAGAGACTCTCGCGCGCCATCGACATCATGGAGGCCCTCTACGCCGCCGGCGAGAGCGGCATGACACGAACCGAGATTTGCGGCCGCTTTGACATCACGGGAGTATCGCTCGACGAGATTCTCGAGATCGTCTCGACGCTCGCGGACCGAGAATCTGGTGCGCGCATCATCTGCGAATGCCACGGCGAGCGTGTGGTCCTCACTGGTGACGCCGGGCGTGTGCTACCGTTGCGCTTGAGTGCAGCCGAGGGCGCTGTGCTCAACCACGAACTTGAATCGTTGGGGATCGAGCCGCAGACGGCAGCTCGGATTCGACACGCCCTTCTACCCGAAGAGCTCGGCTATAACCAGCGCGTCTTTGACACCGTCAACCACGGGTCGCACTGGCAGCAGCTGAGCTGTGCCATTCAGGACGGCGTTCGCTGCCGCATCTCATATCGCTCGATGGACGATGCACGGCCACGCGAGCGTCTGGTCGACCCCTTGCGCATTACGGCAAACGGCGACCAAACATACCTGATTGCCTGGGACATCACAGTCGATGAGCAGCGCACCTATCGCATGGATAAAATCGAGGGACTCGCCTTGACGGAAGACTCCGTCGTGCCTCACACACCGGACGTCGCATCCCTCCACGATTCCCTTGCCCGGACGCAGCGCAGCGCAAAGCTCTTGATGCCATTCGATATGGCGGAGCATCTGGACTGGGCCGGCATCACCCTAATCGAGCGCGGCGGGGCAGACATGGCAACGGTAACTGTGCATTACGGCTCCGAGCGTTGGCTACTGAGCCAGGTAATCGCAGCGGGCGGAGCCATCCGCATCTTGGATGACCCCGCCCTGTCAAAGCGCCTGTGCGATATGGCAAAAACCCTCGTCTGTCCGCTTTAGCGCCGCCGCTCGTGGCGTGCGCGCCACAGTTGCAGATAGTGCCCGATCTGCGCCGATTCGATGCGCTGGTAGGAGCTCGTGGGCAGCGACGTTAAGAACTTCTTTCCGTAGCCCTTCGTCACCAGGCGCGGGTCGGCCAGAATCAGCACGCCGCAATCGGTCGACGAGCGGATAAGGCGGCCGGCCGCCTGCTTGACCTCGAGCACCGCCTCGGGCAGCGAATAGCGCGCCCAAGCGCGGTCTTCGCGCAGGTTGCGCTCGCACGAGAGCGGGTCCGTGGGACTCGAGAACGGCAGCTTGGGAATGATGACGCAGCGCAGCGTCTCGCCGCTGGCGTCGAACCCCTCCCAGAAGGCCTTAAGCGCAAAAAGCGATGAAGTCGGCTCGTTGATAAACCGATCGCGCAGGCGACGAGGAGATGAGTTGCGCTGCTGGCAGTTGAGCTCCAGACCCGCACGGGCCATCTTGGGCTCAACGCGGGCGTACAGGTCTTCCATGTCGCGCCGATTGGTGAACAGTGTGAGCACCGATCCGCCCATGGCAAGATGGGCGTCGACCAGCACGCGCTCGAGCGCCGTAAGATAGCTCTCGCGATCGCGCGGATCGGGGATATCGCCCGCAACGACTACAGCCATGTTCGAATCGAAGTCGTAGCTCGAGTCCAAGTGCAGCGATGAGGATGTTGAAGCGCCGATGCGATCGAGGCCGACCGCGTGGTTAAAGTGTTCGAAGCTTTTGGACACCGTCATGGTCGCCGAGGCAAAGATAGCCGTGTGAACCTCGGGCAGCCACTCGGTTGCCAAGGCCTCGCCAATGTCGATGCGCTCTGCGGTCATTGACTCTCCGCCGGCACGCAGCCTGCGATTGACCTGCAGCGAATACACGTAGTGTTCATCGGTGCCATCAATGATGAGTTTGAGGTTCTCGGCCAGCTCGTGCAGGCGGCGCGAGATATCACCCAGGTCGACAACAACCTCGGGCTTGTCGGCGGCGACGGCTTGCACCAGCGCGTCGACGCTCTTGTCAGCCTGTTCCAATACGTCGATGGCAGCGTAGGCCGACTGTAAGAAATCATGCCAGTCGTCAGATTCGCGCAGCTCGGGGCCAATCCATAGATTGGCATTGTCATAACCCCCACGGGCACGGCGGCCGAGCTCGCGAACGCCATCGAACACGTCGGCGATTGCCATGCTCGCGCGCGCAACCGTCGACGTCGCCTTGGCAGTAAGGCCCAGATAGAGCGTAGAGCCCTCGGAGGTTGCCAAATCACGGGAGACCTGGCTTAGCGCACCGGTGCTCGAGCCACCCAGGCGCTCAAACAGAACGCGTGATTCGTCCGCCGACACCACGCGCGCCCACTGACGGCGCGCCTCGCGCTCGATGGAATGGGCCTCGTCGATTACCCAATGACGAATCGGAGGTAAAATCCTGCCCTCGGCCGCGACATTGCGGAACAGCAGGGAATGGTTGGTGACCACCACGTCGGCATGCGCTGCACGACGGCGAGCGCCGTGGACCAAACATTTATCAGGGAAAAACGGGCAGAGGCGACGAGCACACTCGCGCGAGGCCGTCGTAAAGTCGGGGCGGTTGACGCTGCGCCACCGAATGCCGAGCGAGTCGAGGTCGCCATCGGCTGATTGGCAGACGTACGCCATAATGACCGCGACCGCCGTGAGCGTGTCCGCCGGATCGCGCTTGGTGGTAATCTCGACCTGGCCGCGGCTCATGCGCTCAAGCTTGCGCAGGCATGGATAGTGGTCATACCCCTTGAGAGCGCAAAATGACAGACCACCGTCCAGTTGCTCGGCAAGTTTTGGCAGCTCATGGTACATGAGCTGGTCGGCAAGATTATTCGATTTGGTCGCAATACCAACCGTGATGTTGTTACGGCGCGCTGCCTCGGCAAAAGGCACCAGATAGGCCATCGATTTGCCGACGCCCGTGCCCGCCTCAATTACACGATGAGTGCCCGTGACCAGCGCATCGCGGACCTCGAGCGCCATCGCGATCTGCTCATCACGCGGCTCGTAGGTGGGATACATGCGATTGACCAGGCCACCTGGCGCATAGTCTGCCTCAATCTCCTCACGACTCGGCATCTTGAGGACCGGCAGTTCGTCGGCGTCCACCCGATCGTTGGCGCGATCGGCCTTGAGAACGTCAGCACGAGCGGCGCTGAGAGAGAAGATAGAACCAGGGTTCTGCCCTGCCAAGAATGAGAAGATAGGACGATAGGACCAAGGCACATCCGGATGCATGTCGGCTAGGCGCGCCATGAGGCCCTGAGGCAAGTCGGTGAGCGCCACGAGCAACACGCGCCATACGCCACACAGGGCGTCGACGTCGGCATTGGCACGGTGTGATACCGAGTCACAGCCAAACAGATCGGCCATAAAAGACAACTTGTGCGATGCCAGGCGCGGAAGCGCGATGCGCGACAGCGCCAGCGAATCGATCCAGATATCGCTCACGTTGACGCCGCCTTTGACCGACTCGATAAACGAGCGGTCGAACGTGGCGTTATGTGCGATTACCGGGCAACCACCGACAAAATCGGCGAGAGCGGCTACGGCCTCAACGGCCGACGGGGCATCTGCCACATCGGCATTTGTAATGCTCGTGAGCTCGGTGATCTCGGCGGGAATCAGCTGCTTGGGATGCACGAAGGTATCGAAGCGGTCGACGACCTCGCGGCCCGAAAGACGGGCCGCCGAGATCTCGATCAGCTCATTGTCCTGCACCGAAAGACCTGTGGTCTCGGTATCGAGGACAATCACATCTTCCTCGATAAGGCCGAAGGACTGCGTTTTGGCGCGTTCGGCAAGCGTGGCATAGGAGTCGATGACAAACTGCGGCGTTCCTGACGAAACCGCGTCCTCGATTAGCATGCAATGCCCGCTCGACGAAGGCCCATACGAATCAGGCTGTCACAGACCTGCGGGAACGTCATGTCGTCGGTGTGGCGGATCTCGTCCGGATACAGCGACGTATCGGTCATGCCGGGAATGGTATTGGTCTCGAGGATAACGGGGCCGTCCTCACTCACGATAAAGTCGCTGCGCGAGATACCCAGGCAACCGAGGGCCTTGTGAGCAGCACAGGCAAGCTCCTGAGCGCGAGCGTAATTCTCGGGTGAAATCTGCGCCGGAATGCGATGGATGTCCGTAGGGTCGACATATTTCACGTCCAGATCGTAGAACTCGCAGTCCTCGGGTTTGCGAATCTCGACAATCGGCAGAGCGCGCACGTCGTCCTCGCCGTACACACCGACGGTGATCTCGGTACCCTCGATGCACTTCTCGACCAGCACTTTGTCGCCGTACGCAAACGCCTTGGCGATTGCCGCGGGCAGCTCGGAGGGCTCATGGACCAGGGAAATGCCATAGCTGGAACCGTTGACGGCCGGCTTCACAAAGCAGCGCTCGCCACAAACCTCGACGATATGATCGATATCGACTTCATCGCCCACCTCGAGCGCGAGGCCGGGGGCAATGGGAATGCCCGCCTTGGCGTACAGGAGCTTAGAGACCTCCTTGTCGGCACCGCAGGCGCTGGCAAGCACGCCCGAGGCCGTGTAGGGGATACCCAGGGTCTCCATGGCGCCCTGCATGGCGCCATCCTCGCCGCCGGCACCGTGCATGGCGATAAACGCCACGTCAAAGCCGCCGGTCGCCATGGTTACCATAAAATCATCGGCAGCCGTGTCGAGCAGCTCCACCGAAGTGTAGCCGGCCTCCTTCAAGGCAACCACGACGTTCTTTCCCGAATTGAGCGAGATCTCGCGCTCAGCGGAATGACCGCCCGCCAAGACCGCTACGTGCATGTTCTCTAGGCTTTTACCCGGCATGGGCAGACTCCTCCTCTATAATTTCTGCAGCTGATACCATATTGTAGCGATACCCTCTACGTTTCCCCAAAATCGAAAGGCTTCCATGAATCCCAGGACTAAATCTCAGGACATTCGCGACTTGAGCCAAAACGATATTCGCGAGCTCGTGGCCGAGCTTGGCCAGCCCGCCTTCCGCGCGAAGCAGCTCATCGAATGGGTCTTTGAGAAGAACGTTTGTTCGTTTGACGATATGACCAACCTTCCCAAGGCTTTCCGCGAGCAGCTTAAAGAGGCTTTCGCCTTTGACACGCCGACTGAACTCACCAAGCAGGTTTCCAAAGATGGCTCTCGCAAGTATCTGCTCGAGTACCACGACGGCGTTTCCGTCGAGACCGTCGGCATGCCCCGTCGTAACAAGCTTTCCGTCTGCGTTTCCACCCAGGCAGGCTGTGGCATGGGCTGTGCCTTTTGCGCTACCGGTCTCAACGGCCTCAAGCGCTCTCTGACCGCTCAAGAGATCGTCGACCAGGTACTTCATGTATCCAACGACTTTGGCGAGCGCGCCACGAGCGTTGTCTTCATGGGCCAGGGCGAGCCGTTTGCCAACTACGACGAGGTTCTCAAGGCGCTGCGAATCCTCAACGACCCCGATGGCATCGGTATCGGCGCTCGTCACCTCACCGTCTCTACCAGCGGCGTTATTCCCGGTATTCGCAAATTTGCCGACATCCCCGAGCAGTTCACGCTTGCCGTTTCCCTGCATTCCGCCATCCAGTCGACGCGCAATAAGCTCATGCCCGGTGTTAAGAAGTACACGCTGCTTCGCCTTCACGAAGCGCTTCAGCTCTACACCGAGAAGACCGGCCGCCGCCCGACCTATGAGTATGCCATGATCGAAGGCGTCAACGATACGAATCCCGAAATGCAGGCGCTCTGCGACTTCTGCGAGGGAACGCTGTGCCACGTTAACCTCATTCAGCTTAACGACATCGAGGGTAGCCCGCTCAAGCCGTCGCCGATTCATAAGGTTGAGGATCTTCAGCGTCGTCTTGAGTCCCGTGGCATCGAGACCACGATTCGTAACTCCCGTGGTAACGATATTGACGCCGCTTGCGGACAGCTGAAGCAGCGCTTCAAAGTTCAGAAGAACGCATAGGGGAGTCGCATCCCAAAACGTTTCATGTGAAACATCGAACGACCCCGGTTACAGAATATGCAACCGGGGTCGTTTCATTTATTGACCTTAATTTTGAATCAGCTGCTACCTGTCCCATTTTTACGGCCAAAATAAGGGGTCCTTGTCTCATGAATCAGACAAGGACCCCTCAAAATATGCTGAGTAATTGTTAGGTACCTAATATCCTACATTTTCCCATTGGTTGCTGACCCAACCTTGATTAATCTTGGGATTCTTCGTTACCTGAGCAGTACGCATGGCAACATCTTCTGTCATAACATCCATTTTCTTTTTGGAAGTATCGACGATATCTTGCGCGCTACGAAGCAAACGAACTCGAAGTTCATCGTCTGTAGCGATCCTATAGCCAGCAAAGGCACCAGCCGCGACAGTCGTCACCAATGCAATCGCTGTTAAAATCTTATTCCTCATCTTGGCCTCCTTGATCAAACTGAATCATTTCGCCAAGAATACGAGAGAGCTCTTCCTCGTCTTTAAACTCAATCTCAATCTTATTCTTTCCACGCGAGCTCTTCACACGCACGTTGGTATTAAAAACCTGACGAAGCACGCGGGCAGCCTTTTTAAAAGACTGAGGCGTTGCAGGCCTCGGCGTCTTAGGTGTCTCTCCGGCAGAAAACAACGGAGCAAGATTTTCTGTCGCTCTTACGGAAAGGCCCTCTGTAACAACTTTCTCTGCAAGTCGAATACGCGCGTCCTCATAGGGAACTGCAAGAATCGCACGTGCATGACCAGCAGTAAGTTTACCCTCAAAAATCATCTGCTGAACTACTTCGGGGAGATCGAGAAGACGCAGCGAGTTTGTAATTGCAGAGCGTGACTTGCTTACTGCCTTGGACAATGCCTCCTGGGTCATCCCGCTGGCATCAATGAGTTGGCGATAGCCCTTAGCCTCTTCGACGGGATTCAGATCAGAACGCTGAAGGTTTTCGATAAGAGCAAGAGCCAGCATCTCTTCATCATTTACCTCTTTAATGATGACTGGCAATTCTTCAAGGCCAGCAAGCTTTGACGCCTGGTAACGACGCTCACCAGCGATGATCTCATAGCCGTTTCCATGTTTGCGAACCAAAAGCGGCTGCAAAACGCCATGTTCTTGGATTGACTCGCTCAACTCGCGAAGTTCAGTTTCGTTAAAGTGAATTCGCGGCTGATTAGGGTTGGGAACGATATCCTCAATAGGCAGTTTTGTTTCAGATGCGGCATTTGAAGCCGATGCAGCCGAACCGCCGGTCTCATACTCGGCCTCTGAGACCAAAGCATTGAGTCCACGTCCCAATCCGCCACGTTTCTTTACACTAGGCACGCTTGATCACCTCTTTTGCAAGGTTCATATATGCTTTTGCACCCTTATTTTGAGGTGCATAGGTAATTACCGGTTCTCCAAAAGACGGAGCTTCGGAGATTTTAACCGTACGGGGGATTAGCGTCTTAAACGCCTTATCACCAAAGTACGATTGAACCTCCTCAACAACCTGATTCGATAGTGAAGTACGCGAGTCATACATGGTCATAAGCACACCATAGGTGTCTAAGCCCTTGTTCAGCCGTGATTTGACCATCTTCATTGACTCAAGCAGCTTCGTAACGCCCTCGAGTGCGTAATATTCGCACTGGATCGGAATCAAAACGCTGTCTGCTGCGGTCAAAGCGTTGATAGTAAGCAGGCCGAGCGAAGGAGGACAGTCAATGAAAATAAAGTCAAACTCGTCCTGAATCGGCTCAAGCAAATCTTTGAGGCGGGTTTCACGAGCAATTGCGCTTACGAGCTCAATTTCCGCGCCTGCAAGTTGAATTGTAGCCGGAATAACGAATACCTTTTTACAATTTGTATCAAGAACAAGCGATTCTGCCGGCACACCATTCAACAATGCATCATAGATGCAGTGATCAAGGTCTTCTTTTTCAATTCCGAATCCACTGGTGCTGTTTCCCTGCGGATCAAAATCGACAATCAGTGTCTTACGACCCTGCTCACCCAGTGCTGCTGCAAGGTTTACGGCCGTCGTTGACTTACCGACGCCGCCTTTTTGATTGATGATTGCAATGATACGCGTGTCTTTTGCGCTCTTAGAACGCTTAACGTCGCGAAATCCCACGGTCCCTCCTGGTGTGTATTAAAGCTGTCAAACGGAGGATGTTTCACGTGAAACATTCCGAATCGATATCAACCGCCATGTTTCACGTGAAACACTGCAAGTTGTTAGTATCCATTATGTTTCACGTGAAACATCTAGGCAAGCGGATTCTTCTTTGCCACGCCATTTGCACGAGGCAATGAGACAGATGCTGGATGACTCTTCTTAAGAACAATGAACTCCCTGTGACCCAAGCCTTCAGGCAAATCAATTGCGTCATTCAGAAGCAAAGTGAAGCCGCAAATCTTAGCTGCTGACATGCCGGAAGCAAGCTCCTCATCCGAAGGATTGCCCTTGGTTATAACAAATAGACCTCCATCCTTCAGATACGGAGCCGCATACTCAACAAGAATCGGTAGAGGTGCCAGTGCGCGGGCGGTTACAACAGAGAACTGCTTCTTATGGCTCCGAGCATATTCTTCAAGACGATCATAAACCGCATGGGCATGTTTCAATCCAAGAGCATGGACAAAGGAATTTACCGCATCAACCTTCTTGCCAACAGAGTCAATATAAGTAGCTTTACGATGCGTGGTTATGGTTAATGGAATACCAGGGAAGCCCGCACCTGTTCCCATATCGAGCAAAGCTCCCTCAGGAGCCTTGTTGATATAGGGGAGCAAAACAAGTGAGTCGAGGATATGAAGTACTGCAGCATCTTCTACGTTAAGAATACGGGTGAGATTGGTTGTCTTATTTGTTTCTAGAACCAAATCCAAATGCTGAATACATTTCCTCAGCTCAACATCAGTTACGCTCAAGGAATACTCTTTGCAATAGAAAGCTAGACGACTCAACATCTCGTCAGCTTGCTGATCAGTAAGTACTAACAACGAAAGCTCCTTTCTGACAAAAATCAGCGTATCGAGAACTTTTGACAAAAAAAGGGGACGTGGAAACCACGTCCCCTTAGCATAAACTCGAGTAGATTATCGAGCAACAATCACCACATGGCGATCAGGGTCAGAACCCTCAGAATGAGTATCGACGGCATCATTGCCACGAAGTGCAATGTGAACCAGTCGACGCTCGTAGGCATTCATGGGCGGAAGCGAAACACTCTTATGAGTGCGAATGGCACGCTCGGCAGCAGACTGAGCCATGGAGGCAACCTTGTCCTGACGGCGGCTCTTGTATCCCTCGACGTCCACTACAACCGGATACCTAAAGCCAAGTTTGCGGCTCACCAGCAAAGAGAACATAACCTGAAGGGCATCAAGGGTGCGACCATGACGGCCAATGAGAACAGCAAGGTCGGGAGCCGTTACATCCAAAATCAGCTCACCTTCGTCGCCCTCATACTCATCGATAGGAGAGTTGGCGGCATCGAAGTGCGAAAGGATGGAACGCAGGATGGAAATAGCAACATCGGCAATGGTGTCGAGCTCCTCATCGGTCAGCTCTTCACCAGCCTTGTAGCGCTGTACAATCTCGGGATAATCGCCCGCGACCTGCGGGGCAACCTCCTCAAGCATATCCTCGATGATCTCTTCAGACATAACGTACTCCAAAAGTTAGGTACCTAAATAAGATTGATATCCCACTACTTCTTCTTGTGCGGGCGCGGCTTCTTCTCTCGACGAGTGACCTCAACCTGCAGCGGAGCGTTCTTAAGACGCTCCTCCTCATCGGCCTTCGCCTTGTCGATGACCTTCTGCGTCACAAAAATCTGCTGGATAACCTGCCAAGCAGACGAGACGTCGTAGTACAGCAGAACACCAACGGGAAGGCTCCAGCCCATCCAAAGCATCATGACCGTCATGACAACGGCCATCATACGCATGCTCTGAGCCTGCTGGCCGGTCTGGTTGCGCGACATATAGAGCTGCGGAATCAGGGTCAGAACGGCGAACAGGATCAGGCAAACCAGCGCAGGCAGTGCAACCATAAAGCCATCGGCAAAGGAAGCACTCGGCGTGGTGGTCAGGTCGGGCAGGATGTTGAAGAACGAGAACGTGCCGTCGTTAAAGTACTGCGGCAGGTTGCGCAGCAATGTAAACAGGGCGAACAGGATAGGCATCTGAATCAGCAGCGGCAGACAGCCAGCCATGGGGTTGAACTTGTTCTCGCTGTAGAACTTCTGCATCTCCTCGGCCTGACGCTGGGGATCGTCGGCATAGCGCTCCTGGATCTCGAGCATCTTGGGCTGCAGCACCTGCATGCGAGCCGTCGACTTGGTCGACTTGAGCATGAGCGGCGTCAGCAGCAGACGGATGATGACCACCAGGATGATGATGGACAGGCCCCAGTCGACCGCAAAGGTCTGGATGAGCTTGAGCAGCTCGAAAAGGATGTTAACGATCCAATCCCACATGTAAGTTTTCCTCCGATAGCGAGTGCCCGCTAGGGCACAGGGTCATAACCGCCGACGTGCAGGGGATTGCAACGAGCGATGCGCCTCACGGCAAGCCAGCAGCCTCTCAAAACACCGTGCTTCTCAATCGCCTGGATGGCGTATTGCGAGCACGTTGGGTAATAAATGCAGGCGTCAGGCAATAAGGGCGAAATAACCTGTTGATATATGCGAATAGGAGCGATGGCAACACGTCGCAAAACGTGATTGCTCATCGCTCCTCCCCGGCAACGCCGGCGCGCTTCATAAGCGAACGCAACGCCTTGTCCATCTCCTGCGGCGAGGAAACCCTCGTCTTGGGAGTTGCAAACAAGATGATGTCATAACCCGCAACGGGAAATCCGCAGCTGCGGGCGGCCTCGCGCATCACACGCTTAGATCGGTTGCGCACGACGGCACAACCGAGTCGCTTAGCACCAACGAAGGCGACCCTTCCGGAGTCGCCTTCGCCAACCGATTCACATATGGTCATTCGAATCAGAGGGTGATTGAAACGACGCCCCTGACTGAACACATGCTCGAAATCTTGCCGAGACTTAATAGTCTTCATGCGAGATGTGTGTATCGCTGCTAGACAGTGAGACGCTTGCGGCCCTTGGCGCGACGACGGGCGAGCACGGCACGACCACCCTTAGTGGCCATACGGGCACGGAAGCCATGGGTCTTGGCACGCTTACGCTTATTAGGCTGATACGTACGCTTCATCTTAAGTTCCTCCTGCTGCATTTCGAGTGTCCGCGGGGACGCGGACGCAGATATAGACACGTGAGCTTGAAGATTGTAGGGAAATCAATGTTCAAATGTCAAGAAATCAAAGGTAAAAGGTTGCGCAGTTCACACGGTTCCCCCATAAGCACAACCGAAATTTGCGCCTCATGGCAACCTTTCACGATATTTCATCGAGTTTTCAACAGGTCATGTTGGCAATGTTGAGAACTTTTCGCCCGTTTTCCAAAGTTTTCAACAAGTTTTGAAAAGTTGTCGAAAGATGAGAAACGTTGCACGGTGAGCTACTATTTGTTCGAAACCTTTTGAAAGATTGCGAGCGGCATGTCTGACGACTTTTACACCATGGTCGATTCCGGAGACCCGGCACCCGACAACGAGCACATCACCGGCGTGCGCGAAGAGCGTGCGGAAGGCGAGCAGACGACCACGCAGGCGCCAAAAGCCATGTACGCCGCGCGCATCGCCGTCTATGACGACATGCTGTCGACACCGCGGGTGATCGTCATTGATCCGCAAGATGTCCGCACGTATTTGGAAGAGACGACCAACACCGTCTACCAGTGCATGAAAGAACAAGGTGGCCATATCTCGCTCATGGTCATCCGCGAGATTGTCGAAAACTTTATCCACGCACACTTTGCCGAGCCCATCATCTCGATTCTGGACGGCGGAGACACCATCCGCTTTGCTGACCAAGGACCCGGCATCGACGACAAGGAACGTGCTTTCGACTTTGGCGTTACCAGCGCAAACAGCAAGATGAAGCGCTATATCCGTGGAACCGGAGCAGGGTTTCCCATGGTGCAGGAGTATTTGGAAAACGCCGGCGGTGCCGTATCCATCGAGGACAACATGGGCAACGGCACCGTGGTTACGGTAAGCCTGGACCCTAAACGCGTGCAGGAAATCGAGCGCGCCGGCGGACGCGGTGCTTCCGTGCGGCCCGAGACGGAGCAGCCCACATATCCCCTGCCGGGAGCTTTTGCGCAGCAGCCCATGGCAACGCAGCAGATGCAGCCCCCCGTGGGGCAGATGCAGCATCCCGGAATGCTTCCTACACAAGAGCCCCAGGCGACATCGATGTCGATGCCGCCAAACATGCCAGAGACCGTGCCGCTGGCGGATCAGGATGCAGCAGCAATGCAGCAGGCGACGGGGGCACCGGGTGGCCAGCAAATGGGCTATCAGCCGTACCAACAGGGATATCCATATCAGCAGATGCCGCCACTGGGGTATGGCCAGCAGTTCCCGCAGCAGTACCAGCAGGGATATCAGCAGCCGTACCAGCAGATGCCGCAGCAGCAGTACAGCCCTTGGGCCCAGCAGATGCCTCCGCAGCCTTACCAACAGTGGCCTCAAAGTTTTCAACAGCAAATGCCACCGATGCAGAGTTCTCAACAACCAGCAGCTCAAATGATGTATCCTAATGCAGCAAATCAGTATGCGCAGCCACAACCGGACGTGTTCGTAAGCGACCGCGGCAACGCCGCGCTGGGCTATCTGGCGCAAAATCAAGCGTGCGGTGCAACCGATCTGGCGAGGGCGTTTGGAAACTCGGCCCCCACTTGGTCACGCACGCTCAATGACTTGGCGCAGGCCGGCTTGGTCATCAAGCATGGCCAGAAATACCATCTGACCGAACTCGGCGCCGCTCGCGTGCGAGCTCAGAGCTAAAGAACGGGAGAGACAGTGGACGAGGAAGCAAGCATCATCCTGGGGGATGCCATCGCCTTTTGTCAGCGCGACGGCCAAGATGCACGCCTCATCAACATGCTGGGGCAATCGCGCGCCATAAGCCTGACCGAAGATACGCTCACGATCGAGGCCCCCTCGCGCTTTGCCATCGCGCAGCTCAAAAAGCATCAGCCGACTATTGAGGCCTATCTAGAAGAAATCGCCTTTGCGCCGATTGCGCTCGACATCGTGGCACCGCAAGGCGCCGCGACGGAATCCGCTGCCGCGACGGCGCCCGCCACGGCTCCCGCTGCTTCCCCGGCGGTGCCGGCCTCCGCAGGCGACGTGCCGACAATCGAGCACCAGCACAGCGATGTTTCCCGTGAAACCATGGCGCCGTTGCCGACCGCGGTAGCGACGTCAACGAACGCACCCGTCACGCACATGCCCATCGCTCACGACGCAGCGGCGGGCGCGGATTCGGGCATTGCAATCAAGAACACGCTCTCGGCCGACGATTTTCGTCGCATGATGAACCAGATGAAGGGCGGAGCGCCGACTAAATCCACGCAAGCTGCGACCCCCGCTTCGCCCATGCCAGCACCGACCGTGCCGGCCGAGCAGAATACGGATGGAGCCCCGCTCGCCGCGAACTCAAAATTTACCTTTGAGAACTTTGTCTACGGCCCCGAGAACAGCCATGCCTATCGCTCGGCACTCAAGTTTGCCGCCCTCGCGGACGAGCGCGGCACATGCACATCACTGTTTATCTACGGCAAATCGGGCCTGGGCAAGACGCACCTGCTGCTTGCCATCAAAAACGAGCTCGCCGAGAAGTCGCCCGAGATCAAGGTCAAGTATGCCAACTCCCAGGCATATCTGGACGACCTGATGACCGAGTTCGACCGCCAAAAGAAGAGCAACGCCCCCATCATGCAGGCGTACCACGGCGTGGACGTGCTCATCATCGATGACATCCAAAACATCATCGGCAAGCGCGCGAGCGTGGACTACTTTTTCCAGCTCATGGACGAGTTCATCCGCAACAACAAGAAGGTCGTCATCGCGGCAGACCGCGCCCCCAAGGACCTGAGCATGGACGAGCGCCTGACCAGCCGCTTCAACGCCGGCATGCTCTGCCTGGTCGCAGAGCCCAGCTACGAGATGAAATACAAGATCTTGCAGCGCTATTACGAGAACACCATCGTCGCCGCTCCCGAGGCAGGCGACGACTCACTGTTGGCGGCCTACGGGGGCGACGGCGGGCACCTGACCGATGAGCACTTTAAGCACATGGCAGAGGTGTCGGGCACCAACATCCGCGAACTCGAGAGCTTCTGCGAGCGCTGCGCCGGCGAGGCGGGCGACCGCGAGCGCGAGGGCGGGGAGCTCACCTTTGACGATATCGACGCCATCGCCAGCCAGTACTTCGACACATCGGCCAAAAAGATCAACGTGCAAACGGTTCAGTCCGTCATCGAAGAGCAGTACGGCGTGACGCACGAGGAGCTCATCGGCCCGCGTCGCAACGCCAATATCGCCAAAGCACGCCATATCGCTATCTACCTGGCCATCGAAATGTGCGAGATGACGACCACGGCGGTAGGCGCCGAATTTGGCAACCGCAACCACTCGACCGTCAGCACGAGTTACAAAAAGGTCCAGAAGATGATCCAGGAAGACCGCACCGTCACCGAAGACCTCAAGTCGCTGCGCGATAAAATTACACTACGCTCGTAGGGAAATAGAGACACCTGTTGAAAACTTGTCGAAACCACGGGCATAAGGTGTCTAAAACCCAATCCGCGGTGATGAAAAGTTTTGCGCAGGTTTTGAACGTGGAAAACCACCCCTGTTGCACACAGGTTGCTGTCGATTCTCTTTCTGGGTCTGACCTGCGTCTTTGTGAGTAATCAACAGTTTCGTCAGTGCTATTACTATTATTAAGATATTTATATCTATAGAAAGGTATTAAAAGATGAAGTTCACCGTCAGCCAGAGCTCGCTTACACAAGCCATCGGCGTCGTTATGAAGGGTGTCGCTTCGGCATCCACCCTTCCCATCCTGTCGGGCGTGCTCGTCAAGGCGCAAGACGGCATCTTGGAATTCCAGACCTCTAACTACACCATCTCGATCCGTCATCGCATCGCGGCGCATGTCGAAGAAGAGGGCGAGATGGTTATCCCCTGTAAGATGCTCTCCAATATCACCAAGACTCTCCCCGATGCCCCGGTCACCTTTGAGCTGTCCGAGCGCCAGGTGCTGATCAGTTGCGAGAAGAGCTCGTTCCGCCTGAACACGCTCGATGCCAATGACTTCCCTGAGTTTCCGGCCTATGCCATCGAGAGTGCCGTGGAGCTGCCGACCGATATCTTGTCCGAGATGGTCGGCCGCGTGTGGCGCGTCACCTCGACCGACAAGGCTCGCCCCATCCTGGGCGGCGTGCACATGAAGGTCGAGAACAACACCGTGCGCCTGGTGGCGACCGATTCCTTCCGCTTGGCCGTGTGCGATACGCAGGTCGAGACCTCGACCCTCGAGGGCTCCTTTGAGCTCAACGTTCCGGCTGACGCCTTTAACGACGCACTGAACATCATGGCCGGCCAGGCGACCATCATGATCGGGGCTACCGACACCCAGGTCGTCTTTGAGGCCGGCAACACCACCTACGTGTCGCGTCGTATCGAGGGCGTGTACCCCAACTACAAGCAGCTCATCCCCGATTCGTGCGTGACGAGCGTCAAGATTGACGTCGCCGCCTTTAACGCCGCCCTCAAGCGCGTGGCCGTTATCGCGAGCGCCAACCCCGCCGTCAAGTTCGAGATCGATGTCGAGAACGGGCAGATGGGCCTGTCCTCCATTTCCAATGACCAGGACCTTGCGCAGGAGACGATCGATGTCGAGGCCGAGGGCGAGTCGGGCACCATCGCCTTCAACTACCACTACATCTTCGGCTGCCTCAATGCCCTGTCCAAGGAGAAGGAGATCACGCTGGAGCTCAAGAGCTACTCGCAGGCGGGCATCTTCAAGTCCTACGACAAGATCAACTACCTGTACCTGGTTATGCCGGTCCGCATCTAGCAACCGCCCTATGACCATGTTCGCCCGCGATCTTTCCGTCGCGCACTACCGCAGCTTCGATAGTTATCGCCTTGCCCTGGACGAGGGCGTGACGATACTTGCGGGACCCAACGCGGCGGGAAAGACCAATCTCATAGAGGCGCTGCAGCTGCTGACGAGCGGCGCCTCGTTTAGGCATCCGACCGCAGCCGAGCTCGTCCATGATGGCGTGGGCTCGTGCAAGGTCGAGCTGAGGCTCGAGGGCGACGGCCGCGTGCTTGATATGGGATTGAGCGTGGAGGACGGTAAGCGCTCGTTTAGCCGCAACGGCAAGAGGTGCTCTGCCGCCGGTGTGCGCGGGGCTCTGCCGAGCGTGCTGTTTTGCCCCGACCATCTGGACATGGTTAAGCGAGGCGCCAGTGTGCGCCGCGCCGCCCTCGATGACTTTGGCATGCAGCTGAGCGCACGTTATGCCGATCTTGCGAGCACCTATGGACGCTGCGTGACCCAGCGTAACGCCCTGCTCAAGGAGACCTGGTGCTGTCGCGAGATGCTCGGCGCGTGGAACGATTCGATTGCCCGCGCGGGCTCGGCCCTGCTTGTGCACCGGTTGGCCCTGCTCGACCGGCTGGCGGGCCATGTGCACACTGCCTACGGGCAAGTGGCATCCGGTGAGGCTGCCAACGTGACCTATACGTCCACGCTGGGGGATTTGCCCCAGGTCGATGATCGCGAAGAGCTGAAGGGCTGGGCGTACGAGCGCATGCTGGCTGCCCTTGATGAGCACGCCGACGAGGAAATTCGCCGCGGCGTGACGTTGGTGGGACCGCATCGCGATGAGATTGAGTTTACCGTGGCGGGTCGCTCCGCCCGTTCATTTGCCAGCCAAGGTCAGCAGCGAACGTTGGTTCTGGCCTGGAAGGTGGCGGAGGTGGCCGTGGCTCGCGATGTCCTGGGCACCGCCCCGTTGCTGCTTTTGGACGACGTGATGAGCGAACTCGACGGCGAACGCCGCGGTGCTTTTCTGCGGCTGATCGGCGATGATATCCAGACGGTCATAACCACGACCAACCTGGGGTATTTTACCGATGACCTGCTTGATCGAGCCAAGGTGGTGAGCATGGGTGAGACGTGCTAATTACGAGCGCGAGAGCGAAACGGTTGCCTTCAGTGGATTTTTGAACGCAGAGCGTCAGCGCATCCTGGCGGCCGCGACACCTGAGCGCCGCGCGCAGATGGAGGCTGCCGAGGAGTCGCGCGCGGTCTATCGCGCGTGGAACGCGGTGTGCTCGGGCACGCGCGAGGGGCGGCATGTGACGGGCTTGCGCTACCTGCCCGAGTCCAATGAGCTGCTGGTATATCTCGATTCGCCCTCGTGGACGCAGGAAATGACGCTGTTGCGCGAGATCATCCGCGCGCGCATGGAGCGCGCCGGTGCGCATGTGGACGGCCTGGTGTTCAAAACCACCGCGCCGGGTCACACGCCGCCCGCCGCCAAGCAGCGCCTGCGCCCGGCGACGACCGAGCGCCCGCCGGCCCCGCACGCCGACCTAAGTGAGGCCGAGCGCACCGAGATTGAGCGCCAAGTGGCGCCCATCGAAGACCAAAAACTGCGCGAGGCCCTCGAGAATGCCATGAGAGCCAGTGCCGAGTGGGCCAAGGGCGTAGAAAGCAAAAAAGAGCCTTAAATCGCATCTGGTGGCCTTGTAGAGCCAAATACCCTCGTTCCCGAGGGTATTTTTTTACGATAAACTAGTAAGGCTGTACACATTTTCTTGACTGAAGGAGGACGTGTGGCAAACGAAAACGATTACGATGGCGGCGAGATTAAGATTCTCGAAGGTCTCGAGGCCGTTCGTAAGCGCCCGGGCATGTATATCGGCTCGACGAGCGCCAGCGGTCTGCATCACCTGGTGTGGGAGATCGTTGACAACTCCGTCGACGAGGCCATGGCCGGTTTCTGCACCGAGATCCAGGTGACGGTCCACGCCGACAACTCCATCACGGTCGTCGACAACGGGCGCGGCATCCCCGTCGACGAGCACCCTGTTAAAAAGATCCCGACGCTCGAGGTCGTCATGACGATCTTGCACGCCGGCGGTAAGTTCGATAACTCGGCCTATAAGGTTTCGGGCGGCCTGCACGGCGTTGGCATCTCCGTCGTCAACGCACTGTCCAAGCGCGTGGTCGTTCAGGTTCGTCGCGACGGCAACACCTACGAGATGGAGTTCTCGCGCGGCAAGACCGTTAAGAAGATGGAGGTCGTGGGCACCTCGGATTCGACGGGCACCACCGTCACCTTCTGGCCCGACGACGAGATCTTCGAGACATGCATCTACGATTTCGATACGCTGCACAACCGTCTGCAGGAGACGGCGTTCCTCAATAAGAACCTCAAAATCGTGCTGACTGACGAGCGCGAGTCTACTCCCCACGTGGAGGAGTTTTGCTACGAGGGCGGCATCATCGACTTCGTCAAGTTCCTTAACGAGGGCAAGGACGTCCCCGAGGCCTTTAAGGAGCCTATCTACATCGAGGGCAAATCGGACCCGGACGCACCTGTGGCCAAGATGGGCGAGGTTGAGGTTTCCCTGCAGTGGAATAGCGGCTACGGCGAGAACGTCATGTCGTTTGCCAACGACATCTACACCCCCGAGGGCGGCATGCACCTTGAGGGCTTCCGCACCGCGCTCACCCGCGTGATCAACGACTATGCGCGCAAGCAGAACCTGCTCAAGGAAAAAGACGCCAATCTGACCGGCGACGATGTGCGCGAGGGCCTTTCGGCCGTTATCTCGGTCAAGCTGCCCGATCCGCAGTTTGAGGGCCAGACCAAGGCCAAGCTCGGCAGCTCCTATATGCGCGCGCTGACGCTCAAGATCGTGACCGACGGCCTTGCCGATTACCTCGAGGAGCACCCTAAGCCCGCTCGCGAGATCGTCAAGAAGGCGCAGCAGGCCTGCAAGGCGCGCAATGCCGCCCGCAAGGCGCGCGAGGCGACCCGCCGCAAGAGCCTGCTCGAGACGGCGTCCCTGCCCGGTAAGCTCGCCGACTGCTCGGTGCGCGATGCCGAGCTGACCGAGCTCTTCATCGTAGAGGGCGACTCGGCAGGCGGTTCGGCCAAGGACGGCCGTCGCCGAGACATCCAGGCGATTCTGCCCCTGCGCGGCAAGATTTTGAACGTCGAGCGCGTTGGTGACCATCGCGCGTTCTCGAGTGACACCATCCAGTCGCTGATTACCGCGATCGGCTGCGGCGTCACGACGAGTGCCGGCGACGGCGGCGACTTCGATATCACCAAGGCGCGCTACCACAAGATCATCATCATGACCGATGCAGACGTCGACGGTGCGCATATCCGCATCCTGCTGCTGACGTTCTTCTACAAGTACATGCGTCCGCTGATCGATGCCGGCTACGTCTATGTTGCCTGCCCGCCCATCTTTGGCATTAAGGTGCGCAACAAGATCCACTACGTGTATCCCAACGGCCGCCAGCCCGAAGACGAGATCCTGCGTGACACCATCCAGAGCCTGGGCCTGAACCCCGACGATAACGACGAGGACGGCAAGGCCAAGGACGGCAAGATTACCAAAAAGCGCAAGGGCTATACCGTCCAGCGCTACAAGGGTCTGGGCGAGATGGACCCCAAGCAGCTCGCCTCGACGACGATGGACCCCAAGACCCGCATCCTGCAGCGTGTGTCGATCGAGGACGCCGTGGTGGCGGACCGCGCCGTGCGCGAGCTGATGGGTTCCGAGGTCGGCTATCGCCGCGAGTACATCGAGAAGCATGCACATGATGCACGATTCCTTGACGCTTAAGAGGAGGTAACGTGGCAGACGATATCAACAATAACGAGGGTATGGACGAGGCCGGCGATGCCGGTATGCCCGATGATCTGAAGCGCCTGCTTGCCCGTGCTGAGCAGGGCGAGGACGGCGATCCGGACGCCTATAACCCCGATGCCGATGATGATGAGGAAGAAGACGACGACGCCGAGCTCGAGGAGAGCTTTGGCGAAGTCGATCGCGGCGCCTCGGCCGGCGAGGATATCAACGGCGGCCAGCTCCAGATTTCGGAGTTCGGTCGCGAGATGAAGCAGTCGTTCATCGAGTATTCGATGTCGGTTATCACGGCGCGCGCCCTGCCGGACGTGCGCGACGGCTTAAAGCCGGTGCACCGCCGCATCCTGTACGCGATGAACGAGAGCGGCATCTACCCCAACCGACCGCACAAGAAGTCGGCCTGGACGGTCGGCGAAGTTATCGGTAAGTACCACCCGCACGGCGATTTCGCGGTCTATGAGGCCATGGTCCGCCTGGCGCAGTGGTTCTCCATGCGCACGCCGCTCATCGACGGTCACGGCAACTTCGGCAACATCGACGGCGACGGCGCGGCGGCCATGCGTTACACCGAGAGCCGCCTGGCAAAGCCCGCCATGGAACTGCTGCGCGACCTGCAGAAGGATACCGTCGACTGGCAGCCCAACTACGACGAATCGCTTGCCGAGCCCGTGGCGCTGCCTGCGCGCTTCCCCAACCTGCTGGTCAACGGCAGCCAGGGCATCGCCGTCGGCATGGCCACCAACATCGCCCCGCATAACCTCACCGAGGCGATCGAGGCCACCTGCTACCTGATCGACAACCCCGACGCCACCGTTGACGAGCTCATGCAGATCATGCCAGGTCCGGACTTCCCCACCGGCGCCATCATCATGGGCAGCGCCGGCATTAAGCAGAGCTACGAGACCGGCCGCGGCTCCATTACCGTGCGTGCTAAGGCACATGTGGAGTCCACCAAGACCGGCCGCAACCGCCTGGTCTTTACCGAGATTCCCTACATGGTCAACAAGGGCACCCTGCAGGAGAAGATCGCCCAGCTCGTCAACGACAAACGCATCGAGGGCATCTCGGATATGCGCGATGAGTCCAACCAGAAGGGCATCCGTCTGGTCATCGAGCTCAAGAAGGGCGTCATTCCGCAGGTCGTGCTCAACAACCTGTATAAGTACACCTCGCTGCAGACGACCTTTGGCGCCAACAACCTGGCACTCGTCAACGGCGTTCCCAAATGCCTGAGCCTGCGCGAGATGCTGCAGCACTACATCGACCACCAGGTCGACGTCGTCACCCGCCGCACCCGCTTCGACCTTAAGAAAGCCCAGGCCCGCGCTCATATCCTCGAGGGTTACCTGATGGCCCTTGACCATATCGACGAGGTCATTAGCATCATCCGCTCCTCGCAGACCGACTCCGAGGCCAGCAGCCGCCTGATCGAGCGCTTTGGCTTTACGCCCGAGCAGACCACGGCCATCCTCGAGATGAAGCTGCGCCGCCTGACCGGCCTGGAGCGCGACAAGATCCAAGAAGAGTTGGACGGCCTGCGCCGCGCCATCGCCTACTACGAGGACCTGCTGGCGCACGAGGAGAAGATCCTGGGCGTCATCAAGGAAGAGATGCGCGAGATCTCCAAGAAGTTTGGCGACAAGCGCCGCACCGAGATCAGCCAGGTTGAGAAGGACCTGGATGTCGAGGACCTCATCGCCGACGAGGATATGGTCGTGACCATCACCCACACCGGCTACGTTAAGCGTATCCCGGTGGCTGCCTACCGTGCCCAGAAGCGCGGTGGCAAGGGCGTGTCGGGCGTCAGCCTCAAAGAGGATGACGTTATCGATGAGATGTTCATCGCGTCCACGCACGAGTACGTGCTGTTCTTCTCGAGCAAGGGCAAGGTCTATCGTCTGAAGGTGCACGAGCTGCCGGTGGGTACGCGCCAGGCGCGCGGTACCGCGATCGTCAACCTGCTGCCCTTCGAGGAGGGCGAGAAGATCGCGAGCGTCATCAGCTGCCGCGAGTTCCCGGCCGACGAGTACCTGATGTTTGCCACAAAGAGCGGCATGGTCAAGAAGACCGTGATGAGCGCATATGACCGCAGCCGTCGCGACGGCCTGATCGCTATCAACCTGCGTGACGACGACGCGCTGCTGAATGTGCGCCGCGTGCGCGAGGGCGACAAGATTATCCTGGCCACCACCGCAGGCAAGGCGATCATGTTCTCCGAGGAGCAGGTGCGCGCCACCGGCCGCGATACCAGCGGCGTTCGCGGTATCGGTATGAAGGACGGCGTGAGCGTTCTGGGCATGGAAGTCACTAACGGCAACGGTGATCTGTTCGTCATCACCGAGCGCGGCTACGGCAAGCGCACGCCGGTCGCGGACTACCCGGAGCAGAATCGCGGCGGCCAGGGCGTCTACACCATTCAAATGACCGAGCGCAAGGGCAACCTCGCGGCAATGAAGACGGTGGGCCCGCAGCACGAGCTGTTCATCGTGACGGAGGGCGCGACGGTCATTCGCGTTAAGACCGACGAGATCAGCCAGACTGGCCGCGCCACCCAGGGCGTCAAGATGATGACCGTCGACGACAACGACCGCATCTGCGCCGTAGCCCGCATGACAGCCGCCAAAGAGAAGCCCGAAGGCGAAGCCACAGAAGACGGCTCTGCCCCTGAAGAAACCCCTGTCGATCTAGGCGACGGCGACGACATGCCAGAAGATCTCCTCGACGAGTAAGAGGAACTAGCTGATAGAAAATATCAGACCCCATATATCGGCGGTCGGCGCACTGCGCGCCGACCGCTTTTTTGAAAATCTTTGAACCTCACGTCGGCCCCGGCTGCCCGGCGGCATGCGAAGTCGATCGCGAGTTCCGCACGAGCCGGAGAGCACTTAATGTGCTCTCCGTGCGAGC
>DAWDYI010000017.1:0-41929 GCA_052344885.1 Collinsella aerofaciens | reverse complement strand
GTGCCCTGGGCGTCGGTTCCAAAACGGTAAACCCTCTTGCAATCGCTCACGATACTTCCCCTTCCATGCGCTTACGCGCACGACCGTGGTAACGAATCGACCCGCCGGATGCGGGCCGTGAGGGAACTATACGGCCGGATTTGAACGGGCTTGAGCAGAGGATACGCGGTTTGGTAAACGTGCTAAAACTGGCGGTAAACGGTAGGTAAAGTTGGTTACCTTATGAAGATACCACTACAATAAAAAAGCAGGTCAGATGCGATATTTTTGCTAAATCGCTTTATCAAAATGCTACTACTATTAGGCGCGGCGGGTGGCTCGGCGGGCGCGAGCTTCTTGGATTTCCTCCAAGTGGCTAATGATCTCGGCAGCGCTTTCCTCGATGGCCTTGCCGTCGGTACGAACCACAAAGCAGCCTAGGCGCTTCATGAGGGCACGAGCTTCCTCGAGCTCGCTGCGCACGCTCTCGGGCTCGGCATAGGAGCCGGCAACGGCACGGGCGTAGTCATCGCCCAAGCGGCTATCGCGAATTTCTGAAATCACATCGACGGTCGAAATCAGGCCGAACAGGCGCATCGGGTCAACCTCGTAAATCGACTTCGGCGGCTCCATGCCATGGGCCAAAGGAACATTGGCAACCTTATAACCCTGATAGGCCAAAAACATCGACAGCGGCGTTTTGGACGTGCGCGACACGCCCAACAGCACGATATCGGCACCCGACAGATCGTCGCAACCGCGCCCGTCATCGTGCTCAACGAAATACTCCATGGCCTCGATACGATGGAAATAGCGGTCATCGGTCTTGTGAATCACGCCCGCAACGCCCTTGGGCGGCACACCGATGAGCGACGACAGCACGGCGAGCGTCGGGCCGATCAGGTCGACCGAGCGAATATGCAGTATGCTCAGGTAATCGAGCACACGAGCACGTAGCGCCGGGTCGACAATGGTGTGGAACACGGCGATATCGCGATGGTCGGCATCGACGCGCGGCCCCACAAATGACTTGACCTGCTCCACGGAGGCCACCTTGGGCAGGCGCAAAACGCGAAAAGCCCCTTCATCAAATTGCCCGGACGCCGCAAGCACCACCTCACAAGCGGTATCACCGAGCGAGTCGGAGATAACGATAACGGTGGGACGAGCGGTGACCGGGCAATCCATGCGGGGCTCCTTTTGCGCTTATGCGCAGGCTGGCTTACTTTTTGCGGGCAAGCTCACCGATGTTGGCGATGCCGGAGAAAACGGCCTCGAAGCGGTTGAGCAGCTTAAGGCGATTATCGCGGAGCCGCTCGTCCTTGTCCATGACCATGACCTCATCGAAGAAGCGGTCGATGGGCGCGCGCAGGGCGGCGAGGGCGGCAAATGCGGCCGGGTAGTCCTCGGCAGCAAGGGCAGCATCGACAGCGGTCTGAGCGGCCTCGGAGGCATCGGCAAGCGCGAGTTCGGCCTCGCCCATCAGGCTGCGGTCGTACTCCGCACCCAGCTCGGGCTTGGAGATGTGCGAGGCGCGGGCATAGGCGGTCGCCAGGTTGTCGAAGGTCTCGGCGTCATTCTTGCGGGCCTCATCGAGCGCGGCGCAGCGGGCGAAGAAGACGGACGGGGCGATGATGTGCACCGCGGAGACGGCGGCGACGGTATCGGCCGGAATCTTCTCGTCGCGGGCCATGCTCACCAGACGGCCGTGGAAGAAGTCACGGACCTGCTGGGCGACCTCGGCGGCGTCGAACTCAATGCCCTGCTCGCTATAGAGCTCGAGAGCGAAGTCGATGGGCGACGTGGGGTCAATCGGCAGACGATCGCGCAGGATGTTGATGATGCCGATAGCGGCACGACGCAGCGCGTAGGGGTCGGAGGAGCCGGTCGGGGGCTCGCCGATGGCAAAGATACCGGCGATGGTATCGAGCTTGTCGGCGCAGGCCACGATGCAGCCAGCGGTGCCCTCGGGTAGCTCGTCACCGGCAAAGCGGGGACGATAGTGATCGCGAATAGCATGAGCGACCTCGTCGTTCTCCCCCATCGCGGTGGCGTAGTAACCGCCCATCACGCCCTGCTGGCTCGTGAACTCGACGACGGCGTTAGACACCAGGTCGGCCTTGCACAGGTGCGCGGCGCGAGCAGCGTCGGCGGCAAGATGGGCGCCCAGGTGAGCCTCGCGGGCGATAGCGAGCGCGAGCTGCTCGATGCGCTCGGACTTGGCGAGCACGCTACCGAGCTTCTCCTGGAAGGCGACCTTGGCCAGACGCTCGCGGAACTCGTCGAGGGAGATCTTCAGGTCCTCCTCGTAGAAGAACTTGGCATCGTCCAGACGGGCACGCACAACGCGCTCGTTGCCGTCGATCACGCGCTCGGCGTTCTCGGGCTTGCTGTTGGAGACGACCACGAACTCACGCGTGAGCTTGCCCTCGCCGTCATAGATCGGGAAGTAGCGCTGGTTGGTGAGCATGGACTCGCAGATGATCTCGTGCGGGACCTTGAGGAACTCCTCATCGAAGGTCCCGACGAGCACCGTCGGCCACTCGCAGAGGTTGATGACCTCCTCAAAGACCTTCTTGGGCGTATCGACATGGCAGCCGGGACGGGCAGCCTCGACCTCGGCGATACCGGCAAGGATGGCCTCGCGACGGCGCTCGGCAGAAAGCACGCCGGCGTCCTCGAGCACCTGCTCGTAGACGGCGGGGCTGGCGACCACATGGTCACCGGGGCCAAGCACGCGATGACCACGCGTGGTGTTGCCACTCGTCACGTCGGCAAACGACACGGGCACAACGTCCTCGCCCAGAAGGCAGCAGATCCAGCGGACCGGACGAACAAAGGTCGCATGCTCGTGACCCCAGCGCTGAGAGCGGTAGTTGGGCCACTGCAGGCCAGCGATAGTCTTCTCGCACAGGGCCGTCAGGATCGGGGTGGCCGGGGCGGAAGGGATGTTCTTCTCGGCAAAGACGTACTCACGGCCGTCGGTGTCCTCGCGACGAACCAGATCCTCGGCAGCCACACCGCACTTGCGGGCGAAGCCCTGGGCGGCCTTGGTGGCGTTACCATCGGCATCGAAGGCGATGTTGGCCGCGGGGCCGCGCTTGACCTCGTGAACCTCGTCGGTCGCGGTGGCGACGTCGGCAACGAGCGCAGCCAGGCGGCGCGGGCTCGAGATCACACGGACCTCGCCGTGGGCCAGACCGGCCTCGTCGAGACCCTTGGCGATCATGGTGCCAAGCTGCTTGACGGCATTGTTCAGCGGTGCGGAGGGCATTTCTTCCGTACCGATCTCAAACAGGAAATCCTTAGCGTCTGCCATGGCTTACGCCACCTCGCCTTCCTGATCGGCATTCTCGTTGACTCCGGCGACCTCGGCCATGTAGGCCTCGCAGCACGCCTTGGCGACGGCGCGGACGCGCAGGATGTAGTTGGCACGCTCGACCGCGGACAGGGCGCCGCGAGCATCGAGCAGGTTGAAAGCGTGGCTGCACTTCATGACGCAGTCATATGCCGGCAGCGGCAGCTTGCGCTCCAGGCAGGAATGGCACTCGGCCTCGTAGTCGTCAAACTTCTGACGCATCATCTCGACGTTTGCGACCTCAAAGTTATAGGCACTGAATTCGCGCTCGTTCTCGAGGAACACGTCGCCATAGGTCATGGGCGTGCCGTCGGGCAGGTAGCTCCACACCAAGTCGTAGACCGAGTTAACGCCCTGCGCATACATGGCAATGCGCTCTAGGCCATAGGTGATCTCGACGGGCACGGGGTCGACCTCGATGCCGCCTACCTGCTGGAAGTACGTAAACTGCGTGACCTCCATGCCGTTGAGCCAGACCTCCCAGCCAAGGCCCCAGGCGCCGAGCGTCGGGCTCTCCCAGTCGTCCTCGACAAAGCGGACGTCATGGTCGTTGGGGTCCAGACCGATAGCGGCAAGAGACCCCAGGTAAAGCTCCTGGGCGTTGACCGGTGAGGGCTTGATGAGCACCTGGAACTGATAGTAGTGCTGCATGCGGTTGGGGTTCTCGCCGTAGCGGCCGTCGGCGGGACGGCGGCAAGGCTGCGCATAGCAGGTGCGCCACTCGGCGGGACCGAGCGAGCGCAGCGTGGTCGCGGTATGGAAGGTACCGGCACCGACCTCGGAGTCATAGGGCTGCATGATGACGCAGCCCTGCTCGCCCCAGTACTGCTGGAGGCGCAGGATGATGTCTTGGAAGGAAAGCGATGAAGCGTTCATGCCTCTAATATCCCCTCGTCGAAACGATTACACGGTTAGGTACTGTACTATAGCGGTTTTTAGTCGATAGCGCCCAGACGGTTGAGCGGCCAGTAACGCACGAGCGCCACGGCGATCAATTCGGAGCGGTCGACCGGGCCAAAGTAGCGGGAGTCAGCAGAGTTCTCGCGGTTGTCGCCCATCACCCACACGCACCCGTCGGGAACGGTGTAGGGATAGCTTACCTGAGCGCCGGGCGCTTGGACCGAAAGTGGCCAGCTCATGCCCGTCGTATAGTCCTCGTCGAGCGCTTGGCCGTCAACGACCACCTTGCCATCCTGCAGGTCGACCGTCTGCCCGGCCGTGGCAATAACACGCTTGACAAGAACATCATGCTCGGAGGTGCCATCGGGGTTGTGAAACACCACGATATCGCCCTGCTTGACGGGCTGACCGAGCTCGAGGCTCACCTTTTGTGCCAGGATCTGGTCGCCAATCTCGATCGTGGACTCCATGGAACCGGTGGGTACCACAAAGGGTTCGACCACAAACGAGCGAATCAAGAAGGTAGCGACCAGTGCGATCGCGACGACCACGATCCACTCAAACGCACCCTTTAGCACGGAATGCTGCGATGGAACCATCCTCACTCCTCGCTCTGCGAATACGAAGCGTCCAGAATCTCCTGCGCGTAAGCGCGCTCCTCGGGCGTGAGCCGCGCCGTCTCAATCAGATCGGGACGCCAACGACAGGTGCGCTCGATGGCGTTCTTACGACGCCACGCATCGACCTTAGCATGATCGCCGCTCACAAGCACCGGAGGCACGCCCTCGCCGTTGAACTCGGCAGGACGGGTGTACTGCGCGTACTCGAGCAGGCCTCCATCCTCGGCGGTCGAGAACGACTCGTCCACGTTGCTCATCTCGTCGCCCAGGGCGCCGGGAATCAGGCGTACGACGGCATCGGCAACGACCATAGCGGGAAGCTCGCCGCCCGTAAGCACGTAGTCGCCGATCGACAGACGCTCATCGGCATACGCATACGCGCGCTCGTCGACGCCCTCGTAGCGACTGCACACAAACAGCAGGCGCTCACTTTTGAGCAGGCGCTCGGCCACATGCTGCGTAAAGGGCTCGCCACAGGGGGTGAAGAACACAACCGTGGGCTTGGGACCCTCTGCGCTAATGGCCTCGATGGCCTCTGCGATGGGCTCAACCTTCATGAGCATGCCCTGCCCGCCGCCGTACGGCTCGTCATCGACGGTACGATGGCGGTCGTGCGTCCAGTCGCGCAGGTTATACGCCTTAAAATCAAAAAGGCCGGCCTTGCGGGCGCGGCCCAAAATCGATGTGGACATGACGGGCTCAAACATCTCGGGAAAGACCGAAAGGGTCTCGATCAGCATGTTGTCCTCCCTACTTGTCCATATCGATCAGGCCGTCCATAACATGGACGGAAATTGTTCCTGTGTCGGGAAGATCGAGCACGACCTGCTCGATCACGGGAATCAGTACCTCGCCGTACCGATCGCCCTCGACAACCCAAACATCGTTAGCGGGCGTCGACATGATCTCGACGATCGTGCCGAGCGAACCGAAGCGCTCGTCGACCACCTCGCGACCCATCAGGTCGGTATAGGCAGCGTCGAGCGAATCGAGCTCAAAGTCGTCACGATTTGCCAGCACGTAGCATCCCGTGATGCCCTCGGCGGCCGTCAAGTCGTCAATGCCCTCAAACGAGACCAGATCGCCATCGCCCGTATCGGTGACGGACACGACCGTGCAAAAGCGGTCGCGCTTGAGCGCCGGCGGCGTCAGGGCGACGCGCATACCCGGCTCTAATACAGAAGGAAGCCCCCGCAGCGGCTGCGCGAGGACCTCCCCCTTCCTTCCGTGCGGCTTGACCACACGGGCGATGTTTTTGTACTGGGACCTCAAGGTCCTAGCCCAGAACCTCTACCTCGACAGCAGTGTCGAGGCGAGCAGCCAGTGCACGGGCGAGCGTGCGAATGGCCTTGATGGTACGGCCACGACGGCCGATGACCTTAGCGACGTCATCCTCGGCGACCGAAACCTCAATCGTAGAGGCGTCATCACCATCGATGACCTCAAGGCTCACGGAATCCGGGTCGTCGACGATCTGAACAACGAGATATTCGACGAGATCGGCGATGCGATCTGAGAGCATTGCCTCACCCTCGAGCTGTGCAGCGTCAACCTCAGGCACGATTTACTCCTCGGCGCCCTCAGCGGCCTCAGCGGCAGCCTTAGCGGCCTCGGCCTCTTTGGCGAGCTGCTTCTTGGACTTCTTGACGACGGTCTCGGTCTTCTCGCCCTCGTTGGCGGCCTTGACCAGAGCGGCGACGGCGTCGGTGAGCTGAGCGCCCTTGGACTGCCAGTCGGCGATCTTCTCGAGGTCAAGGTTGATGGTCTTGGGGGCGGTCATCGGGTTGTAGCGGCCAACCTCCTCGATGATACGACCGTCACGCGGGGCGCGGGAATCGGCGACGACGACACGGTAGTACGGACGCTTCTTAGCGCCGTGACGAGCAAGGCGAATCTTGACTGCCAAAGGAAACTCCTCCAACCAAGCAGCTTTAGGCTGCAACTACAAACAAACAGTTGAACATAATACGCCATCGACGCGGGCAGGTGAAGTCCGTGAGACCAACTTCTTCGGTGTAGTCGAGGGCAAATCCATATCTTAGACAAGAATTCGGGATTTGCAAGCACATACACGCACCCCACATGAGCTGCGCGGTATACTCATGACATGGAAAGACGCGAACATACATACGGTTATGAGGATGCCATGGGCGTCACGCCGCCTCCCTGGACGGGTCCGGCGGTGGGTCTGATGGACCTTGATGCGTTTTTTGCGAGCGTGGAGATGCTCGATCATCCCGAATGGCGCGGAAAGCCGCTCATCGTGGGCGGAGACGCCGATTCGCGTGGCGTCGTGTCCACGTGTTCGTATGAGGCACGTCGCTTTGGCGTGCACTCCGCCATGCCCTCAGCCGAGGCGCGGCGCTTGTGCCCGCAAGCCATTTGGACGCACGGGCACTTTGATCGCTACCGCGAGGTGAGCGCGCACGTTATGGCAATTCTCGCCGACGAGACCCCGCGCGTTGAGCGCGTATCCATCGACGAAGCCTTCATCGATATCACACCGGGTCGCTTTGCGCCCGAAGACCCGCTGCTGGTTGCGCGGCGTATAAGCGGTCGCGTGGCAGAGCTGGGAGTGACGTGCTCCATTGGCGTGGGCTGCAACAAGACGGTCGCAAAAATCGCAAGCGAGCGGGATAAGCCGTTTGGGCTGACCATCGTGCGCCCCGGAACCGAGCAGCGCTTTTTGGCCGCGCTGCCGGTATCTGCCATGAGCGGCATCGGGCGCTCGGCCGAGGAGCGACTGCGCCGCATGCGCATCTACACCCTCGGCGAGCTATCACGTGCACCGGAATCCACCTTGGCCTCTATTTTTGGCGTCAACGGCGAACGCATGCGCCAGCGTGCGCAAGGACTCGAAATCTCCGAAGTCACGAGTCTCGATGAAGAGCGCGAGGTCAAATCGGTCAGCAATGAACGCACCTTTGCGAAAGATTTGACTGAGCGTGGGGATATTGAGGCGGCGATTGCGCTGTTGGGAGAGTCAGTGGGACGCCGCCTGCGCCGTCAGGGGCTGACGGGTGCCACGGTAACGCTCAAGCTTAAGTATTCGTATGGCAGCGGGCGTACGGCACAGCGCCGGCTGCCTCATCCGACCGACGATGAGAACATCTTCGTGGCGGTTGCACTCGAACTGCTCGACAACATCTGGCAGGATGGCATGCATGTTCGCTTAGCGGGCATCGGCATGAGCGACTTCGACCACCAAGGCGGCATCCAGACTGACCTGTTCTGCGAGATCGATGACCGCGGAGCCCAATCCAGCGACCGCCGCGACCTCTCCGTCGCCATCGACGCCGTCCGAGACAAATTCGGCGACACCGCCCTTTCCTTCGGCCGCCAATCCCGCTTCAACGATTAACCGCCTTTGGGCAAAAAGAAAGCCGGGCAGGTGCGGAAACCGCACCTGCCCGGCGAAATGCGTGAGGGTAGCTAAACCCCGTCTCAAATGAGCTACTAGAGGAGGTTGAGGGGGAGCTGGGGGGCGTCACCCCAGAGCTTTTCGAGACGGTAGAAGTCGCGCGCCTCGGGAGTGAAGACGTGGACGACAACCGAACCGTAGTCCATGAGCATCCAGGTCTTCTGCTCGCGGCCCTCGATGGAGAACGGATGCTCGCCGCAAGCCTCGGCGACCTTCTCCTCGATCTCGTCGACGATCGAATCGACCTGGCGGTTGTTGGTACCGGTGGCAAGCACAAAGTAGTCGCACACATCGGAAAGCTCGGTCAGGTCGAGCACCTGAACGTCCTCGCCCTTCTTGTCGTAGGCGGCCTGCGCGGCGGCGCGGGCGACATCCTCGGCGGCGACACCGCTCGCGGACAGCGAGGCGGCAGTGCGGTCGGACGTGGCGACGAAGCTCTTGTGCTCCACACCTTCAAGAATCTGCTCGTCGGTCATGGTCTCGTCGGCCATGGAATACCTCTTTCTAGACAGCCCGAGCTAGCGCAGCTGGGCGTAATGGTTGTAAATCGTAATAGCTGTGGGATAAAGATAGCGCCCGGACTGGATCACATAGACCAAACCCTGCGCAAAACAGGAGAAGAACAACTCATCGAGCGTCGACTCCCCCACCATCTTGCGCAGCGCATGCGCATAGTCGCCGTGGCGGTTGGGCTCGATGGCATCGGCCACAAAGACCACCATATCGAGCGGCGTCATGTCGCAGGCACCCACGGTGTGACGGTCGACAGCCTGGAAAACGGCCGGCGACAACTCAGGGAAAAGCTGCGGAAGCTCATAGGCGGCAACAGGGCCATGCAAAAGCGGCGTCGCGGCAGAAGGAGAGCCGGCAATCTTAATGCCGTAATGCAGAGCGCGCGTGACCAGCTCGTCATCGGAGAGCACCTTGTCCCAGTCGTGGATCAAGCCGGCGGCAGCGGCATCAAAGCGGTCGACGCCGTAGACCTCGGCCAGATGAAGTGCGGTCTCGGCAACACCCAGCGAATGCACATAGCGCTTGCGCTTATCCTTCATGCGAACATCGAGCAGCTCTTGAATGCGCTTGAGCAGCGCGCGCTCATCGCCCTCAAACTGATCCTCTACCGACAACGTAGACCCCCATCACTCAAAATCTTCTTGACCCAGATCGACATACAAACCGCGCTTGCGAATGTAGCCGAGCACGGACTCGCTCGTAAGATAGCGCACGCTCATACCGCGGGCAACACGCTTGCGAATGTTCGTCGAGCTGATCGCCAGCGCCGGAATCTGAATATAGCGCACGTCGAACGGCAGCCCCGACTCTTTGATTCGGGCACGCGCCGTATCGATATCAAAGCCCGGTCGCGTCGCCGCAATAAAGGTAGCAAGCTCAGCGATTCGTTCGGCATCATGCCAAGTCACAATATCGATAATCGCGTCGGCGCCCGTAATAAAGTAGAGCTTTACCTGCGACGGGTAAAAGTCGCGAAGGGCATGAAGCGTATCGGCCGTATAGGTTACACCCGGACGGTCGATCTCGAACCGGCTCGCCAAAAAGGCCGGGTTCGCGGCGGTGGCGAGGACCGTCATGGCATAACGGTCCTCGGCAGGCGTCACCGGCTTGTCAAGCTTAAAGGCAGGAGAGCCCGCCGGCATAAAGAGCACAGCGTCCAAGTCGAGCGACTCGCGCGCCTGCTCGGCGGTCACCAGGTGCCCGTAATGGATGGGATCAAAGGTGCCACCCATAATGCCGAGCCTAAACTCCTGCCCGTCCTCTAGAGGAAGCTCGGGCAGACCGATTCCACCGCGCAGCGACATGGCTTACTCGCCCTCCGGGGTCTCGGCATCGCCCGCGGCATCCGCCGCATCGACAACCTCGACTCCCTCATCCGCAGCATCGGCCACGTCAATGGCTTCAACGGCAACGTCCTCGCCAGCATCCTCGAGCTCCTCGTACTCCGAGAAGTCCTCGGCGCCCTCAAAGTCAAAGGCGCGCTGGCAAATGCGGACCTCGTCGCCCGCACGGCAACCGGCCTTCTCGAGCGCGTCGTCAACACCCATACGCGCAAACTTATGCTGCAGGTAAATGACGGCTTCCTCGTTTTCCCAGTCGGTCTGGATGACCATGCGCTCGATGGCACGACCGACCACGCGGAAGGCACCGGGCTCTTCCTGAACAATGCGGAAACGCTTCTCACGCTGCAGGCGACGGCGCTCCCACTCATCGTCGCGCAGAACGACCGGCTCATCCGAGACAGCCAACTCGGCGCGCAGCTTAGCCACCTGCTCGCCCACGGCAAGCATCAGCGTGTTGAGGCCGGCGCCCGTCACGGCAGACACGGCAAAGAACATATGTCCATCGTCGAGCGCTGCGCGCTTGAGGTCGGCAATCTTGTCGGCCGTGCCCGGCGCATCGCACTTGTTGGCAACGACGATCTGCGGACGCTCCGAAAGCTCGGCGCCATACTGCTCGAGCTCGCGGTTGATGATGTGGTAATCCTCGACCGGATCGCGATCCTCAAAACCACCCGTCATGTCGACGACGTGCATGATCAGGGCCGTACGCTCAATGTGGCGCAGGAACTGGTGACCCAGGCCCTTACCCTCGCTCGCGCCTTCGATAAGACCGGGGACGTCGGCAACGACGTAAGAATATTCACCGGCACGCACCATGCCGAGGTTCGGCACGAGCGTGGTAAACGGGTAGTCAGCAATCTTGGGACGGGCGGCACTCATGCGCGCGATGAGCGATGACTTACCCACGGAGGGAAAGCCCACGAGCGCGGCATCGGCCATAAGCTTCATCTCGAGCTCGATCCAGTGCTCCTCGGCCGGTTCGCCCAACTGGGCAAAGGCCGGAGCGCGACGCACCGACGTCACAAAGTGCGTGTTGCCCAGACCGCCGGCACCGCCGGGCGCCACGACGACGCGCTCGCCGTCGTGCACCAGGTCGGCAATCTCGAACATCGGGGTCTGCGTCTCGGGATCGAGCTCGCGCACCACGGTACCCATAGGGACCTTGAGAATCAGGTCCTCGCCGCTCTTGCCGTTACGACGGGCACCCTGCCCGTGCGTGCCGCGCTCGGCGCGAAAGTGATGCTTAAAGCGGTAATCGATCAGCGAAGACAGCTGAGCATCGGCCTGGATGACGACATTGCCGCCACGACCGCCGTCGCCGCCATCGGGGCCGCCCTTGGGGACAAATGCCTCGCGCCTAAACGACATGCATCCGGCTCCGCCGTCGCCGCCGCACACGTTAATGCGGCTGATATCGGTGAACTGTGACAACAGAATCGCCTCCTACAAAAAAGAGGGAGACCCTTGAATCCTAAAACTCAAGTGCCTCCCACATATGTGCTCTATGAAGGGTGAATTACGCGTTCGCGAGCGGGCGTACGCTGACCCTGTGCTTGATACCCTTGTGGAACTCAACGGTACCGTCGACCAGCGCGAACAGCGTGTCGTCCTTACCACGGCCAACGTTCTCACCCGGGTGGATGTGCGTGCCGTGCTGACGGACGAGAATCGTGCCCGTGGTTACCGTCTGGCCGGCATAGCGCTTCGTGCCAAGGCGCTGACCGCGGGAGTCACGGCCATTACGGGAGGAACCGAGTCCTTTTTTGTGTGCCATTGTGTATACCTACTCTTTCGTTACGAGTGTAATCTACTCGGCGACGGGAGCCTCGGCAACAGCCTCAGCCTCTGCCTTGACAGCCTTCTTGGCGCGGGAGGTAGCCTGAACCTTCACGATCTTCAGCTTGGTGAGCTGCTGACGGTGACCCTTCAGACGACGATAGCGCTTGCGCTTGTGGAACTTGAAGACCAGCTGCTTCTCGCCCTTGAACTGCTCAACGATCTGAGCGGTAACCTTGGCCTTGGCCAGCTTGTCGGGATCGGTGACGATCTTCTTACCATCGTTGAGGAAGATAACCGGCAGGGTGACCTTGTCGCCCTCATTGCCCTCGATCTTCTCGACGGTGATGACATCGTCGGTGGCGACCTTGTACTGCTTGCCGCCCGTGTTAACGATTGCGTACATGTTTACTTGCCCTTCATGCATCAGTTAGTGCAACAGCCGAATATAGTAGCAGGCGAAAATACCCCCGTCAACGAGTATGTGGAGCAAATCCACAAGTTCGCACAGGTATGGGGCTGACGAGTCGGCCCTCGTCGTCCTCGCATGCTTGATTCTGACGCTCGACATCGTAGGAGCAGATGGTCACGAGGTCTTGCATACCGGTGGAAACAATAGGTGCATCCACGCCCGGGGTCAAGCCCTGCAACAAAACATCAGCAGCAGAAAGCAAAATTTCCGGACGCATGGAGCCCTCGTTGTCGGCATGGGTGTCGAGCATGAGCACCAAATGGTCCGGGCGCTCCCCCGCCGTGAGCTCATAGCCCACGAGCGTGTGATCCAAATCCAAGCGCTTGCTCTTTTTGCCGCGCGCGTAGTCGATGCCGTGGCCCGCGCGCAGCGTGTCGATCGCACGACGCACCTCGTCGGCGCTTACGGGCGCCTCGGGATCCAAGTGCAGGTCGATGCGATACGACAGGCGCGTGAGCTGCGCCGTCAACGCCGGCGTGCGCACGTCGATGTACGCCGCCTCGATGGGCGCCAGATCGGCCGGAGACGCCGCAGCCAGGCGCCCAAACGCCTCGTCGAGCGCCACGAACTCGGTCATAAACAGGTCATACCACTCGCAGGTCGACGACGTACCCACCGGCAGCGCCGAAGAGAAGCCCACGCGCATGTGCGGAGAGAAGCCCTGCGTGACGGCATAGGGAAGTCCCGCACGGCGCACGATGCGCTCAATGGTATGGATTACTTCGAGATGGCCCAGGTACTTAAGGCGATCGCGCTTGCCATAGCGAACACGAAGTCTAAAGAGCGAGGGGTTGTCGGTCAGGCGCTCACTCATGCGCGATCACCCATCAATACATTCTTGGCGTGGAGCGTGGGGCAGATCCCGCAGCCGGTGCACGACGTGCGGGTACAGTCGGGAGTCGTGACGCCCTCGAGCGAGCGACGGTACTCGCGCTCGAGGAAGCCGCGCGTGCAGCCGGGGCTCACGTGCTCCCACGGCAGGCGCCAGTCCAACTCGTAGGGCAGGTGCACGAGCTCATTGAGGTCGATGCCGTTTTTGGCAGCAGCTTCCTTCCAGTTATCGAGCGAGAAATGCTCTACCCAGGCGTCAAAGCGAGAGCCCGAGCGCCAAGCATCGATGATGACGGGCGTCATGTCACGACCGGCGCGGGAAAGCGCGGCCTCGATGAGCGAGGTCTCGGCATCGTGGTAATGCACGCGGACGGCACGGTTGCGAACGCTCGTGATAAGCAGCTTCTGGCGACGCTTGACGTCGTCGTAGTCGAGCTGCGGGCACCACTGGAACGGCGTGGCAGCCTTGGGGATAAAGACCGAAACCGAGATCGACACCGAAATCGAGCCGCGACGAGCCTTGGGCACCACGGAACGACCGAGCTCCAGCACGTGATCGGCCAGATTGGCGATGGCCACGATGTCCTCATCGCGCTCGCCGGGAAGGCCCATCATAAAGTAGAGCTTCATGCGGTTCCAACCGGCCTCGAAGGCCGCCTTGGCCGCACGGTCCAGGTCCTCCTCGGTCACGTTCTTGTTAATGATGTCGCGCATGCGCTGGCTGCCGGCCTCGGGCGCGAACGTTAGTCCGCCCTTCTTTTCGCCGGCGACCGACTCGGCCATATCCACGCCAAACGAATCCAGGCGCTGCGACGGAATAGACACGCGAATACCCGTATCCTCCAGGCGACGGTTGAGCCTGCCGAGCACGTCGCGAATGCAGGAGTGGTCGGTCGTGGAGAGCGAGGTCAGCGACACCTCGTCATAGCCAGTCTTTTCCAGGCCCTGAATCACCGACGAGACGATCTGGTCGGCCGAGCGCTCGCGCACCGGGCGATACGTCATGCCGGCCTGGCAAAAACGACAGCCGCGGGCGCAGCCGCGCAGGATCTCGATAGACAGGCGGTCGTGAACCAGCTGCGCATAGGGCACGCACGACTGCGACAGCGGATTCGTGGCGCCGAAATCCTCGACGACGCGCTTGTAGACCACGGTCGGCGCATCCTTGCCCTCACGTGGCACGGTGTAGCCATGCGGCGAGCAGGGCTCGTCATGACGAACCTCATAGAGCGACGGCACGTAGTTGCCGGCAATGGATGCAAGCTGCTCGACAATCTGCGCGCGCGGGACCCCTTCGTCACGCAGGCGGCGATGCAGCTGGCAGGTCTCGAGCAGCGATTCCTCGCCCTCACCGATGAGGATGGCATCGAAGAAGGCCGCGTACGGCTCGGGGTTGTACACCGAGGGACCGCCGGCGATGATAATGGGGTCGTCCTCGGTGCGGTCGGCCGCTAACAGCGGAATGCCAGCGAGGTCGAGTGCCTCGAGGAAGTTCGTCACCGCCATCTCGTGCGGCACATGCAGACCGACGATATCAAACGAAGCGACCGGCGCTGCGCCCTCGAGCGATAGCAGCGGAATACCCGCCTCGCGCATGGCGTCGCCCATATCGGGCCACGGCACATAGCCGCGCTCGCAGGAGATGCCCTCGGCCTGGTTAAGGATGTTGTAGAGGATGGCGATGCCCTGGTTGGGCAGACCAACCTCGTACACATCCGGGTAGATCAGGCAGCAACGGTAGTCGGCATCGGCCTTGGAAAGCGTGCCCCACTCGTGATCGATATAGCGGCTCGGCTTCTCGACCTTGGCGAGCAACGGCTCAATTAAATGAAAACAATCTTGGTACGGAACGCGCAACGGAAAACCCCTAAGCAGCGAGATCTGATGCGTCCTGGTAGGACGCCATAGGACGGGTAGCGCCCGCGACCGTGGTCACAAGATCGCGAACGCGGGAAAACGTGGCAGTGACCACCTCATTGGCACGGCTGTAGTCGACATCGCGCTCGTAGAGCGAAACGAGCGCACGGCCCATGCCATAGGTGCCCGCGGCAGCAGTGAGCGCCTTGACGGCAAACCCAATATGCGGCGTCTGCTTGACGAGCGCGCGGGTGACCGCGCGGATCACAAGACCGCCGGCAAGCACGCCCGCGACCTCGTAGCCACGCTCGGGTTTAATGCCGCGTCCAAAGACGGCAGCGAGCTCAAAGAGCATGCCCACCTGCGCCAGCGCCATAACGGGATAATCGGCGCCCGGCAAAAACACCAGTGCACCGGTCGCCATATTGGTGAGCGCGCACGAGGTGATGATACGGTTGGCCGCCGCGATGCGCATGAAGGCAAAGTTCGCCGCAAAAGCCTTTTCCTTGTCGGTGCGATCGAGAATCCAGCGGGCAAGCGTCTCGAGCAGATACGTCTTATCGATTGCCGCTACCACGCCGAGCATGGGCGTGGACTCCTCGATAAACGGCACCTCCACAGCAGACTCGGCAAGCACGCACACGGGCGCGCCGGCGATCACGAGCTCCTGCACGGCACTCTCCAAGCGGTCGGAACCACACGAGAGCACCAGCACCACATCGGTATCGGTCTTTGGAGCAATTCGCTCCTCCCCCAGACGCTCGACGCGCACAATGCCCGAGGTCGTCTGCGGCACAAAGGCGTCACGCACCGTCTCGGCCAGAAAGCGCGAGGCGGACGAATCCAGATAGACCGAGACGCGCACCGGCGTATCGGAATCCTTCTTAACGGACGCGCCCATCTTAAAAGCGCGGGTCAGCTTATCTACGGGAATTTTCATAGCAAACCCCTCCAGCGGTTACGCGGCGCCCGAACGATGCCGCCATATGGATTGTACGATACCCACCGTCAGCAGCTGAATCATCATCGAAGACGAACCGAAGCTAATAAACGGTAGCGGAATACCGGTAATCGGCATCATGCCGATGCACATGCCGATGTTTTCGAAAGTCTGGAACGCCCACATGCCAACGATGCCCACACACGAAAGACGCAAAAACAGCGACTCGCACTTAAAGGCGACGCGAATCGTCGAAAAGATCAGCAGCACGTAGAGGCACAGGAGCAAAAAGGAACCGCAAAAGCCAAAGGTCTCGGACAGGAAGGCGAAGACGAAGTCGGTGTGGAACTCAGGCAGAAAGCCGCCGGCCGACTGCGTCGCATGCCCCAGGCCCTTACCAAAGAAGCCGCCCGAGCCAACGGCGATAAGCGACTGCTGCAGGTTGTAGGCATCGTCCGAATCGGCATTATCGGGGTCGATAAAGACCGTCAGACGGTTCATCTGATACTGCTTGATGAGCACATCGTGGCCGAGCAACGAATCAAAGACCGAATCAAGCGCCAGGACGAGGGCCACCAGGCCCACGAGCAGGGCCAGGGTCGACAGCACCCATTCGCGGCGTGCACCGCTCATGCAGATGACGATGGCGCCCGAAACCAGCACGACCAGGCCCGAGCCCAGGTCACCCATGGCAACGACGGCCAAAAACGGAATGGACAGCATGCCGCAGAGCTTGACGTAGTCGCGAACGGTATCGATGCGACCGTTATACTGCGAGCCAAGCGTAGCAATAAAGAAGATGGTGATGAGCTTGGCAAGCTCAACCGGCTGGAACGTCAAGCCGATACCGGGAATCTTGATCCAGCCCGTCATGCCCAGACCGCCCGTATAGGACAGACCCGGAATCTTGGGCGAGAAGATCACGATCAGGTCGATGACGAGCAACGCCGTCGAGAAATTGGAAATACCGCGCAGGTCGGTTCGCCAGACGAGCACCGCCAGCACCGCTCCGATGCCAATTCCCAGCAAATGGCGCGAGAACGAAGCATCGGCCTTAAACTGCGAAGCCGACCAGATAATGATGGCACCGTAGGCGACGAGCGCCACAGTAGCCACGAGCACACCGATATGCACCTTTTGGCGAAACGTGCCGCGCGAGGCCGAAAGTTGCTTGTTGACGCGGTCCAGGCTGCTGCGAGAGCCGGTCTTGGTTGAACGGAACAGATCCGCCGGAGAAAAATCCATCGCAACCTCCTATCGAACCGAAGAATCGCCCGAGGCCGAAGAGGTATCGGGCTCGTCATAAATCACGCCGAGCACGTCGCGCACGACATGCATCGCGGTATCTGAGCCACCGCCGCCCTGCTCCAGGACGGTAGCGATGACATACTTGGGATCATCGGCCGGTGCATAGGCGCAGAACCACGCGTATTCGTCCTCGCCACTTTTCTCGCCCGTGCCCGACTTGCCGTATACCTGCGGCGTCAGGGTGCCAAAGTGCGCCGCCAGGGACGTCGATGCCGTGTAAATCACGTCGTGCATGCCGTTGCGAACAAGAGCCAAATCCGAATCGCTGTTGATCTTGGCCTCCAGGCGCTTCTTCTTGCCCTTGCCATTGTACTTATAGGCATCGCCGTCGCCATCGCGCGACACGGCAGACAAAAATACGTGAGGCACGTACTGTTTGCCGCCGTTGGCAAGACCCATATAGGCGCACGCCATCTGCAGGGGCGTCACCAGGATGTCGCCCTGGCCGATAGCAATGTTGGTCATATCGCCGGCATTCCACTTGCGGTCCTCGGCAGAGGCGTCGGTGAAGTATGACTCTTTCCACTCGGCATCGGGAATACGACCCGCGCCCTCACTCGGCAGATCGATACCGCAGGTCTTGCCTAGGCCCCAGCGACGAAAGACCTCCTGCAGGCCCTCGGGATGTTGCTCGTCATAAAAGAACGCCTTACCCATGTCGTAGAAGACGGGGTCGCACGAGTTGGCGATACCCGACTGCAGCGTCATGGTGCCGTGGCCAGACGTCAGCCAGCAGCGCTTGCCCCAAGCCTTGCCCAGACCCGTCCAATAACCCGTGCAGTTGGTTGTCTGCGTTGAAGTGTAGGTTCCAAACTCAAGACCGGCCAGTGCCGAGAGCGGCTTGATGGTCGAGGCCGACATGTACTGTCCGCTAATGGCGCGGTTGAGCAGCGGGTGCGAACCCTTGTCATCATTGAGCTCGGTCCACACGTCATTTGAGACGCCGCCGATAAAGACGGACGGATCGAACTTGGGCTGGCTCGCCATGCCCAGGATCTCGCCATTGTTGGGATCGAGACACACCACAGCGCCGTTGCCGGCATTGCTGTAGCCAGTGGTCTTGGCAAGCTCGATAGCGCTCGCCAGCGCCGTCTCACAGGCCTGTTGGATCTTAAGGTCGAGCGTGAGCTTAATGTCGGAGCCGGCCTTCGCGGGCACGGCGCCGGCCTGACCGGTCACATTGCCCGAGGCATCGACCTTGACGGTCTGCTCGCCACGAATACCCTGCAGCAGGTTTTCGTAGTAGCTCTCAACGCCCGCCTGGCCCACGATATCGCCCGACTGGTACGTAATCTTGCCAGCAGAAGCATCATCATCGCCAGAGGTTTTCTTATTCTGGGCCTCGAGCTGCTCGGAGGTAATGGTGCCGGTATAGCCCAAGATATGGCATGCCGTCTCGCCGTATGGATACTGGCGCTCGGTACGCTCGGCAATCTTGACGCCCGGGAACTCGCCGGCGTGTTCCTTGATATAGGCAACCGTGGAGCGACGGACGTCCGTCGCGATGGTATGCAGGCTCTGAGCGCCCTCTGTATTGTCCTGAATATTGCGAAGGACCGCCACATAAGGCATTCCAAGCACGTTGGCAAGATGGCGAACCAGAACCTCATCCTCGGCAAGGTCGCGGTAGGCCACGACAGCAAGTGAGGGACGGTTCTGGACAAGCGCCACGCCATTGCGGTCGAGGATGCGGCCGCGCACAGCGGGTGTGGTAACGGTGCGAGTCTGATTACTATTGGCCTGCTTCTCGTAATAGTCCGACGAGACCATCTGCATGCCCCACAGCTTGACGGCAAGTGCCGCAAACATCGCGCCCACACCCGTGGTGAGGATGGAAAAGCGGCCCTTAAAGGCGGTCGCCGCGGTATTGCCCTCGCCCTCGGTGGCGCGCGGGGCCGTTCCATGCTGTGTATCGTAGGTAAAACGGGAATCGCCTCGACGCATGATGACCAGCGCGACCACGATGGCCACAACCAGCACGATACCGGCGATAATAACCGTCATCTGGGAAGACATCTACGGGCCTCCCCTATTTGAGCTTGCGGGTCTTGGGCTTAAAGCGCATACCCGTCTGGCGTCCGCCACGTGCGGAGAATCCATAGCCGGACTGCGGCACGACGCCGGACATCAAAAACGGAATGGCAACCAGACCCGTCAGGATCGAGGACGGCAGCGCATGGCCGAAGATCGCCACGACAAAGCTCGTCTCCAAACCCATAAACAGCAAGATGATGCTGTAGATCACATTAATGACGAGCGCAAAGGCGCCCACGGTGACGCCGCGCGCACTCGGGGTACCGCCCGTCTGACCGACGGCGCTGTGCACCAGGGCAAAAGAACCCACGGTCAGCAGGAGCGACATAACGCCCACCGGCACGGCAGCGGACAGGTCATAAAACAAGCCGCTGCAAAAACCGCACACGACGGCACGGGTCGGGTCGCCCGAGAACACGCTTAGGCACACCAGGATAATCATGAAGTTGACGCGACCTCCCGCAATGGAGATCTGCGGTGCCAGGCCTGCCTGCAGCAGCACACACACAATGGCGGCGATTACAAACGTGCGGGAGCTCATCCCCTGCTCGTGTAGATCCATGGACATGCCCCCTATTCGCTCGAGCCAGAATCGGTCGTCTCGGACGTGTCGGAACTGTCATCCGAGCTCTCGTCCTTCGTCTTGGTCGCAGCATCGCGCGACGTTCCCTGCGGCGTGCTGTTGGCCGTGCTCACGTCCTCATCCGAGGCCGACTGTTCGTCGGTCAGCGAGGTGATGACCAGCACTTCCTCGTTGTTCTCGGCCGTGGTCTGAGCGCGCACCACAATGGTGTAGTACACGTCGTTTGCCGATTTCTCAACCGACGAGACGGTGCCAAGCGGAAGGCCCTTGGGGAACACGCCACCGATGCCAGAGGTCACGATGATATCGCCAACCTTAACATCGGAGTCGACGCTCACGTACTCAAGACGCAGCGTGCCGTCAGCCTGACCCTGCAGCATACCCTGGGCGCGCGTGTCCTGCACCATGGCGGACACGCCCGAGTTCTCGTCGCCAATCAGGCGCACGGTAGAGGTCTTGGCCGATACCTCGATAATCTGGCCGATAACACCGGCAGAACTCGTCACGGGCATGTTGATGGTAAGGCCGTCGGCAGAGCCCTTGTCGATGGTAACGGTCGAGGTCCAGGCATCGCCGGAGGCACCAACGATACGAGCTGCGGTCGATTTGAGGTTGTAGGTCGATTGCAGCCCGACCAGGCCCTCCAGGCGCTCGGCAGTCTTTTGAGCCTCAGAAAGCTCGGCGACCTTAGAGGTCAGCTCCTCATTTTGCTTCTTGAGCTCGTCGAGCGTGTCCTGCGACGCCGTTAGGTTAGAGAACACGTTGCCAATCGCATTGAAGGGAGCCGCCACAGCCGAGCCCACAAAGCGCACCGGAGAGGTAATCGTCGTTACGCCCGAACGCACGGCATGAATCGGCCCTGCCTCGCCCTCGCGGATGTAAAACGTGAGCAGCAACACCGAAATCAGGCTGAAAACAATCAACGGGCGCATACCCGTTGATTGTCGCTTGGTATTCAGATTTGTGGAGAAACCCGAAGATCGTGCCAAATGGAATCCACCTTTTGGAAATTAAGCATTGGTCTGGACGAAGCCGCCATCAAACGCATTGGCCTCGAGCACGCGGGCACAGCCGTTAACGACGTTATCGAGCGCCGTGGGGCTGACGTTGACCGAAACACCGGTCTCATCGCGCAGGCGCACGTCGAGACCGCGCAGCAGCGCGCCGCCACCAGTCAGCAAAATGCCGTAGTACATAAGGTCCGAGGCAAGATCGGGAGGCGTAGCGTCGAGTGCGTCCTTGACGGCCTTGGCCATCTCGTCGAGCGGCTTGTTGAGCGCGCGACGAATCTCCTCGCTCTCGATGCGCACGGTCTTGGGCAGACCGGTGATCACGTCGCGGCCGTTGACCTCGACGTCGAGCTCGTCCTTGAGCGGCACGGCGGAACCGACCTTGATCTTGATGTCCTCTGCCGTACGCTCGCCGATGGCCAAGTTGTAGGCATCGCGAACGTGCGTGAGGATGGCCTGATCGAACTCGTCGCCGGCAATACGGATGGACTGCGAGACGACGATGCCGCCCATAGCGATAACGGCAACCTCGGTGGTACCGCCACCGATGTCGATGACCATGGAGCCGGTGGGCTCCTCGACGGGCAGGTCGGCGCCGATAGCGGCGGCCATAGGCTCTTCGATCAGATAGGCCTGGCGGGCACCGGCCTGGATCGTGGCCTCAAAGACAGCACGTTTCTCGACCGACGTGACACCGGAGGGAACGCAGACGACAACGCGCGGACGCGGAGTCCACGGATAGCGCTTCTCGGACGCCTTGTCGATAAAGTAGCGAAGCATGGCCTCGGTAACATCGAAGTCTGCAATAACGCCGTCCTTAAGGGGACGAACGGCCACGATGTTGCCGGGCGTACGACCGAGCATGCGCTTGGCCTCGATGCCGACCGCCAGGATGCGCTCGTCGTTCTTGTCGATGGCGACGACGGAAGGCTCGCGGATGACGATGCCCTTGCCGCGCACGGAGACAAGCGTATTTGCGGTGCCGAGGTCGATCGCAAGATCGCCCGCATAGCTACCGAAGAACATATCCATCAAAGAAAACAACGCAACTCCTGATGTGTTGGATGATTGCTGGAAAACTACTAGCCCATGATACTAGCGCAAGCCCGGCACCTCACTTGCGGTGAAGCACCGGGCAAAGCTAAATCCCATAAGGTCACTACTGGTTGTCAGCAGCCGAGAAATCCATATCGAGCAAGGAAACGGCCCAGCCGATATGGTTGTCGGAGCGCACGAATTTGACGGTGTACTCCTGCTCACCGCCCTTGGACAGCGATGCCTTCACCTTAGCGGTCGTCTCGGTCATGGACTGATCCATGCCCTCGACGGACACGGTGGCACCCTGCGGAATCGAGGAGATGATCATCGACTTGGCGTCCTCGGGCAGACTCGAGGCCAGGCAAGACTCGGCCTTTGCGGTGTCACCGTCGCCGGCAGCCTGGAACAGATCGGTAACAACAGATTCCTGAGACGGGAAGCCAAAGCCACGCGTGTAGGCAAAGCCCAGACCGCCCGCGGCGATCAAAATGAGCAGAAGCAGCACGATGAAGACTTTGAGACCCGTGTGGCGATGGCGACGACGGACCTTGGCCTGCTTACGATCCTGACGGTCCTGCTGGACCATCTCGGACTCGGACAGCGTAAAGAAACCGGTGTCCGAGGGATCGGGCATAAACTGACCGGTCGCGCCCGTAGGATCGAGCGGATCGACGGCAGGAGCGTCCATCGCGGGCGCCGGAGCCGTGGCCATAGCCGTCTGGGCAGACAGTGCGGCAAGCGAATCGTGTACGCGGGCAAGCTCATCGGCCTGCTCGGAGGTGAGCTGGTAGATGCCATCGGCAGTAGCGGCGTTAAAGGCGTCGAGTGCGTCGGAGGGACGGCCGGCGGCAGAAAGCGCCTGACCCATGCCGGCATTGAGCGCACGCGTGTCGTCGCGGGGGCCGGCAAAGTCGATAGCCGTGCGGTAGGTCTCCACGGCATCCGCCGGACGGCCGAGCTTAATGAAGCAACGACCGAGCTCGCCGAGTGCGGCGGCAGGAGCCGGATTGGCGCCGTCGATGGCAGCCTGACGGAAGGCAGTACCCGCGTTGGCATAATCGCCCGACTGGAACAGCGCATTGCCCAGGCCCAGATAGGCCTTGAACGGCGTGGCATAGGAAGCATCCTGCGTAGCAGCAGAGAACGCCTGGGCGGCCGTCGTGTAGTCGCCCACGGCGGCGAGCGCCTTGCCGCGGTTGGTGAGCAGCGCGCCGCGCTTGCCGTAGGTGCCGTCGTTGAGGGCGGCAGCATAAGCCTCGGCGGCCTCGGCATACATGCCCAGGTGCATCAAGGCGTTGCCACGAAGGTGATCGGCCTCGCCCATAATCTCATCGGGAGTCTTTGCCGCCCCAAGCATCTGGGCTGCAGCGGAAAAATCACCCGCGCGGTAAGCGGCGCGGCCCTGTTGGATCAGCTGGCTATTCAAGGAAGTCCCCTTTACTCGTGAACGATCTCGACATGGACGATCTCGTCGCCGGCACGCAGCTGCGAAATCACATCGAGACCCTCGACCGTGGTACCAAAGACGGTGTAACCGGAATCGAGGTTATGCTGGGCGCCCAGGCAGAAGTAGAACTGCGAACCCGCGGAATCGGGGTCCATGGAGCGTGCCATGGCAAGTGCACCATCGACATGGCTGTTGCGCGGATTGGTGGCAAACTCGCCCTTGATGCAGTAGCCGGGGCCACCGGTACCGGGCATGCCGTCGGAGCCCTCAAGACCAGCGGCGACGTCGGCGCCGGACATATCGCGGGTATTGGGGTCGCCGCCCTGGATGACAAAACCGGGCACATAGCGATGGAACTTAAGGCCATCATAGAAGCCCATCGTGGAAAGCTCGCAGAAGTTCGCGACATGAATGGGAGCGCCCTCGCCGTCAAACTTGACCTTGATGGTACCCTTCGACGTCTCGATAACGGCGCACTCGTCGCCGGCAAGCTGATACTCAGGCGTGTAGAGCTCTTTCTTAAAACCAAACATGTGGTTCCTTCCTCGTGCGTTTAAAGCATATTTGTACGAATTGTAGCAATAAGCATGCGCTTACATCAATTGCGCACGTAGGTTATGCCGACTATGGCGAACTAATTTTAGGAACGCTGCTGCGGCTTCCAGGAACCCACATTGGCGTCGTACTGGTTCAGCGCGCTGTTGCCACTCTGCGCGATGGGCGCCAGGATCTCGCTTTGGTGGGAACTCATCGACTCGCCATCGGGAATGGCCAGCGAGATGTCCCAGCTCTGGCAAATCACGTCGACGCGCTCATACATCCACTCGGCAAGCTGCTTTAAGTGAGCGATGTCGTCCGCATAGACCGTATCGTCCTGATACTTAAGGTTGTTGAGCTCATCTTGCGTCTTTTTGATCTGGTCGCGCAGGGCGTAGGCACTCTGCGACAGCTCCTGACGGGTGGACAGCGGCGTTCGAAGATAGCCGTTGTTAAAAGAATCGATGACCTCGCCGATCTGGTCCTCGTCACCGTAGGACACGATGGTCTGATACAGACCGTCGAGCCTGGTATAGAGCTGATCATCGGTGAGCACGGTTTCTTCCTGGACCACCTCGGCAGAATCGTCCTGCTTGGTATCGTCCTCAGTCGCCTCACCCTTTTGGCGCGTAGGGAAGGTCGTCTGCGCGGCCTGGCCAAACTGGTCATAGAAGCCGGGCATAACACCCATGGGATCGGTCGTCACGAACCAATAGGCACCACCGCACACAAAGGCAAGGACCGCGATGATAATGAGCGGCTTGGGGATATGACGCTTGTGCTTGTGATAGGCGTCCTCGTCGGGATGCACCTTGCGCTTGGGTTTTTGAGCATCGTCATGCAGGGAAACCGGCGTGGGAATATCGACCTTGGGAATACCGAAATCCTTATCGAAAGCCGGCAGCACGCAGGTCTCGTTAGGATCGGCGGCGTCCGAAAGCACCGCAGCGGCAGAGGCCGGCGCATGAGGCACCTCGGTATCGATCTGCTCTTGCGTTAGGCGCGGAAAGCCCGCCGTGCGGCCCGCTGCCAGGTCGGATGCGGCCGCGTCCTCAGAGAGGATACCCGGAGCGGGGCGTCCGCATTTGGGGCACGTACGATCATGCGGAGAAAGACGGGCACCGCAACCCTCACAGAACACGAACTCGGTGTGCTCGGGACCATCGCCCGGACCCACATAGGCGTTGCAGTAGGGGCAGAACGAGGCGCCGTCCTCGATAGTCTTAAGGCAATGCGGGCAGATCACGGCATCCTCTTTTCGAAGCAATTCAAACAATCGAGGTTAGAGCATAACATCGCCACGGCCCCACAGGAACAAGGCACCAATTCAACATCGCCAGGGCGCGTAGCTACTTCTTCTTTTTGCTTGGCATCGAGACTTTGATGCCTTGGGCGGACTTCGTCACGCGGGAGCGCTTGGCTCCGGCACTCCTCTTTTTCTTGGGCTGGGCCTGGGCCACGCCCTCGAGCGCGCGGGCCTCGGCCTCGCGAACGGTGCGATCTTCGCGGCGCTGCGCCATGTCGGCGGCGAAGCGCTTGGCAAAACGCTCGGCCGTCGAACCCGTCGAGCTCACCTTGCCGCCACCGCGACCCAGGCGGACGCGCACACCGCGGCCAAAACCAGTTGCGGCATGACGACGACGCGACTTGAGCGAATCCATCATCGTGGCGAGCTTAAAGAACACCGAGCAGGTAAAGACCACGATGACAGCCAAGATAACCATCTGGCCCATCGACAGGTTGGCAATAGACAGCAGCTCCGGGAATCCGATAACGCCCACCAAGATGCCGGCGACTACAAACACAAAGAGCACCACTCGTAAGGGTGTGAGCGGCTGCGAGATGCGCCAGATCAGACTGACGCTCGCCGCGCACGACGTAAGCAGGCACATCGTAGACAGCGTGAGCTGGCTGAAGCCAAACACGCGCGCCACAAAGATATCGAGCGCCGCAGCCAAAATGACCGCAATCGACGCCGGCAGTGCACGCTTGAGTACGTTGGTCAAAAACGCACCCTTCACGCGAGCATTGTTGGGCTCAAGGCCCAACACAAAGCCCGGCGCGCCGATGCAGAAGAAGTTGATGAGCGTCATCTGGATGGGCTCGAAGGGGTACGGCGGCAGCGCGATGCACAGCGCCGCCAGACCCATCGAGAACAGCGTCTTGGTCAGGAACAGCGAGGCCGAACGCTGCAGGTTGTTGATGGAGCGACGACCCTCGGCCACCACGGCGGGCATCGAGGCAAAGTCGTTGTCGACGAGTACGATCTCGGCCACGTTGCGCGCGGCATCGGAGCCGGCCGCCATGGCAACGGAGCAGTCGGCCTCCTTGAGAGCCAGCACGTCGTTGACGCCGTCGCCCGTCATGGCCACGGTGTGCTCGCGGCGCTTGAGCGCCTGCACGAGCTCGCGCTTCTGCTGCGGGGTCACACGACCAAAGACATGGTAGCGGTCCACTGCGGCATCGAGCTTGGCCGGCGTATCGAGCGTCGTGGCGTCCACATAAGCGTCCGCCCCCGGCACGCCCACCACGCGCGCGATCGACGACACCGTACGCGGGTCGTCGCCACTGATCACGTTGAGGGTCACGCCCTGCTCGTTAAAGTAGCCGATGGTCTCGGCCGCCGAGGTACGAATCTCGTCGCGGATGGTCACAAAGCCCACGGGCTCGGCCTCTCCCACCATATCGCCATCGGGCGTAAAGCCGTCCACGCGCGCCACCACGAGCACGCGGCAGGTATCGGCAAGCTCGGCGACACGGTTCTCGACCTGCGAAAACACACGCTCCGAAAGCACAAACTGCGCGGCGCCCATCACATAGGAGCCCTGCGCAAACGAAGCGCCACTCCATTTTTTTGACGACGAGAACGGAATGACCGACAGCGGTTCAGACACCTCGACCGGGCGATCGGCGTAATAGTTGAGCAGCGCCTGGCAGGTCTCGTTGGCATCGGCCGAAGTCGCACGTGCCACGTTAGCCAGCGCAAAATCGAGCACCGTGGTATCGACGGGAACGGCCGCCTCGTCCGGGCCGGCGCCTAGGCTCACGCCCTCAACCGGCAGCGGATACGTGCCCTCGACCTCCATGCGGCCCGACGTGATGGTGCCCGTCTTGTCCAGGCACAGCACGTCGACGCGAGCGAGCGTCTCGATGCAGTAGAGCTGCTGTGCCAGCACCTTGCGGCGGGCCAAGCGCACCGTAGCGATGGCGAGCACCGACGAGGTCAGCAGCACCAGGCCTTGCGGGATCATGCCCAGCAGGGCGCCCACCGTGGACAGCAGCGCCGACGAAGGCACATGACCAGCCAACAGCTCGGAGAAGCACCACGAAAGCGCGCTATCGCCCGGGGTTCCCGCGGCATCCCACAGCTCGCTCACACTCGAGGCAAACAACGCCAAACCGAGCGGGATCATGATGATGCTCGCAAAGCGCACGATGGCGTTAAGCGCGTTCATGATCTCGGAATTGACCTTTTTGACGTACTTGGCCTCGTTATTAATTTTGGCCACGTAGTTGTCGGCGCCGACATGGATCACGCGGGCGCGCAGCAGACCCGAGTCGATAAAGCTGCCGCTCATGAGCTCGGAACCGGGCTGTTTCTTGATAAGGTCGCTCTCGCCCGTCAGCAAGCTCTCGTTCACGAGAGCCTCGCCCGAAACCACCACGGCATCAGCGGGAATCTGGTCGCCGCGCCCCAGGCGGATGATGTCGTCGAGCACGATCTGGTCCAGGTCGAGCTCCACCTCGGCGCCGTCGCGCACCGCGATGGCCTTCTTGGAGGTCAACAGCGTGAGCTTATCGACCATCTTCTTGGAACGCATGGACTGGATGACGCCAATAGCGGTATTGAGGAACACCACGAACAGGAACGTCAGATTCTTAAACGAACCGGTCAAAATGACCAGGAAAGCCAAGATCACGTTGATCAAATTGAACAGCGTGCAGAGGTTCTCGATGATGAGCTCTTTGACCGACTTGGTCTTGAGTTCCATGTTGCGGTTGATTTTACCGGCGGCGATACGCTCCTCGACCTCGGCGGTTGAGAGTCCGCGCTCGATATCCGTTGCTGCCATACCACGTCCCATCACGTCGCGTCGGTATAAGAAAAACCGCCCGGACCATGCGAGGTTCGGACGGTCTTACGTTCGATGGTGCCCCATGTTGGATTCGAACCAACGGCCTTCTGCTCCGGAGGCAGACGCTCTAATCCCCTGAGCTAATAGGGCCAACGGTTGGCATTATACCCAAGTGCACCACGGGCTATCAAAATAAAAGAAAAAGCTTTGCAATTCCGAGGAAGACGCGGCGCAACGGCCCACTTTAGAAGGCAAAAGCGAGTCAGATAGTATAAACTCTCATGCACCATATATACACGGCTCGCATTGCGGGCCGTTTTTGCAAAAGTTATCCATCGAGGTGAGAGGCACACCATGATTGCAATTTTAAAGCAGAGCGCCAGCGACGAGGCCGTCGGCCATATCGTCAGCTGGATTGAGAAAAAGGGCCTGAAGACCGATGTCTCGCGCGGCGAGAATGAGACGATCATCGGCCTGGTGGGCGATACGACCAAGATCGACCCGTTTCTGCTCGAGTCCATGGATGTCGTCGAGCGCGTGCAGCGCGTCTCCGAGCCGTTTAAGCGTGCCAACCGCAAGTTCCACCCCGAGGACTCCGTCATCGACTGCGGTCACGGCGTCAAGATCGGCGGCGACCAGTTCCAGGTCATCGCCGGCCCGTGCTCCGTCGAGGGCGAGAACCTCATCCGCATCGCCCGCCGCGTGAAGGCCGCCGGCGCCACGATGCTGCGCGGCGGCGCCTACAAGCCCCGCACCTCCCCGTACGCATACCAGGGCATGGGCCCCGCCGGCCTCGACCTGCTGTGCGAGGCGTCTGCCGAGCTCGACATGCCGATCGTCACCGAGATCATGGACCCACGCGACGTACAGGTCTTCTTGGACAAGAAGATTGACGTCATGCAGATCGGCGCCCGCAACGCCCAGAACTTCCCCCTGCTCAAGGAGGTCGGCAAGACCAAGACTCCGGTCCTGCTCAAGCGCGGTATGTCCGGCACGATCGATGAGCTGCTCATGGCCGCCGAGTACATCATGAGCGAGGGCAACGACAACGTCATCCTGTGCGAGCGCGGCATCCGCACCTTCGAGACCCGTACCCGCAATACCTTCGACCTCAACGCCGTGCCGGTGCTGCACCACCTGTCGCACCTGCCCGTCGTCGCCGACCCCAGCCACGCCACCGGCTACACCCGCTACGTTGAGCCCATGGCGCTCGCCGCGACCGCCTGCGGCGCCAACGGTCTGGAGATCGAGGTCCACGACGAACCGAGCCGCGCCTGGTCCGACGGCGCCCAGGCCCTCACCCCCGATCAGTTCGACGACACCATGCGCCGCATCCGAGCCATCCGCGAGGTTGTCTGCCAAGAGACCATGGAGTAGCCCATGGGTACGGTGAGAAACGCACGCGTTAACCAGGGCGGCCCCAAATGCGCGGGCATCGTGGGCCTGGGCCTCATCGGCGGCAGCTTTGCCCGCGGCTATGCGCAGGCGGGCGTCCGCGTGCTGGCCTGGGACCCCGATGACGATGTCATGACGGCCGCTAGCATGGGCACTGTCGCCGGAGAGCTCAACGACAAGACACTCGGCGAGTGCGACATCATCGTCCTGGCTTGCTACCCCGAGGCATGCATCGAGTGGCTCGAGACGCACGCCAAGGCGCTCGCCGACGCCACCGACACCGACGCCATCATGGGTCCCGTGGTGATCGACACGGTGGGCGTCAAGGGCATCGTGTGCGAGCGCGCCTTTGAGCTTGCCCGCGAGCACGGCTTTTACTTTGTGGGCGCGCACCCCATGGCGGGCACGCAGTACTCGGGCTATGCGCACTCCCGCGCCGACCTGTTCCAGGGCGCGCCGCTCGTGCTCGTGCCGCCCGCGGTGGACGACGCACTTAAGCTGGAGCTTTTGGGCCAGGTGCGCGAGATGGTGCGCCCCTTGGGCTTTGGCAAGTTCAGCGTGACCAGCGCCGCCGAGCACGACCGCGTCATCGCCTTCACGAGCCAGCTTGCGCACGTGGTATCCAACGCCTACGTCAAGAGCCCCACTGCCCAGGTCCACCACGGCTTTTCGGCCGGTAGCTACCGCGATCTCACCCGTGTGGCGCACCTCAATCCTCAGATGTGGTCCGAGCTTATGATCGACGACGCCGATGCGCTCGCCTTCGAGATTGACCATCTGATCGAGTCGCTTGGCGCCTACAGCCGTGCGCTCAAGGACCGCGACCAGCGCTATCTGGAGAATCTCCTTGCCGAGGGCGACCGCATTAAGCGCGCGCTCGACGACGAGGCCTCCCACTAGACCACCTATCACGCCAGGTCGAAAGGACCGAAGCTTATGGCGATTACCATCGATATCGACACCGCACGCCCCTACCAGGTGCATGTTGGCACGTTTTTGCTGGAGCAGGCGGGACCGCTTGTGCGCGCCACTGCCGGCGGCACCAAGGCCGTCATCGTGACGGACACCAACGTGGGCCCGCTCTACCAGATGCCCGTTAAGCAGAGCCTGGAGGCATCAGGCTACGAGGTGAGCATCTGCACCTTCGAGGCCGGCGAAGCCCATAAGCGCGCCGAAACCTATGTTGCCATTTTGGAGTTTGTGGCCGAGCACGAGCTTTCGCGCTCCGACGTGATTGTGGCACTCGGCGGCGGTGTCGTGGGCGACGTGGCGGGCTTTGTGGCCGCCACCTACATGCGCGGCTGCAAGTTTGTGCAGATCCCGACGAGCCTGCTCGCCATGGTGGATTCGTCGGTGGGTGGCAAGACCGCCATCGACCTGGCTGCCGGCAAGAACCTGGCCGGCGCCTTTTGGCAGCCGAATGTGGTTATCGCCGACGTGGGGTGCCTGGCCACCCTCACGCCCGAGCAGTTCGCCGACGGCTGTGGCGAGGTCGTCAAGCACGCCGTGATCGCCGACCCAGAGCTTTTCGCCGAGCTGGAGAAGACCCCGCTCACGCTGGAGCTGCTCAACCGCGATGTGGCCCGCGTAGCGCTCATCATCGCCCGCAATATCGACATCAAGCGCGCCGTGGTCGTCGCCGACGAGCGCGAAACCAACCAGCGCAAGCTCCTCAACTTTGGACACAGCGCCGGACACGCCGTCGAGGCCTGCGAGCACTTTGAGCTCGGACACGGCAACTGCGTTTCGATCGGCATGGGTATCATCACGCGCGCCGCGGCCCTGCACGGCGTTTGCGATGCTGCACTGCCCGGTCGTATTGAGGAGCTCTGCGCCCGCCATGGCCTCAAGACCCGCTGCGACCAAGATGCCGACGCCATCTTTGCCGAGGCGCTGCACGACAAAAAACGTGCCGGTGACACTATCGACCTGGTGATTCCGCACGGCATTGGCCGCTGCAGCATCGACCGCACGCCGCTTTCCACTTTCCATGAACTCATTGCCGAGGGCCTCGGCCAGAAGGGAGACGCATCCGCATGCTAGCCCGCATCACCCCGTCCCCGCTCAAGGGCACCGTTCCCGCCATCGCATCCAAGTCGATGGCGCACCGCTTGATTATCTGCGCTGCGCTTGCCAACGGCGAGACGCACGTCACCTGCAACACCACCTGCGCCGACATCGAGGCTACGGTGCGTTGCCTTACGGCCCTGGGTGCCCGCATCGAGACCGTCGAGGACGGCTTCCAGGTCCACCCCACCATGAAGAGTGTTGAGTTTGGCCTGCTCAAGGCCCTTGCCGGCGGCACGCTTGACTGCGGCGAAAGCGGCTCCACACTCCGCTTTATGTTGCCCGTCGCCTGCGCGCTGGGCGCAGAGGCCACCTTTGTGGGTCAGGGACGCTTGGGCGCACGCCCCCTCTCCCCGCTCTCGGACGAGATCGTCGCCGCCGGCTGCGACCTACAGGGTCTGGGCGGTTTTCCGCTCAAGACGAGCGGCCGCATGCGCCCGGGCACCTTTGTGCTACCGGGCAACGTGAGCTCGCAGTACATCTCGGGCCTGCTGCTGGCAGCCCCGCTGCTGGCCCAGCCCTCCTGCGTGCAGGTGACCGGCCTCATTGAGAGCCGCCCCTACATCAACCTGACGATCCAGGCCATGAAGGCCTTCGGCGTCGAGGTCAACGTCGAGCGTATTCCCGCCCGGGACGGCCAGCCCGAGGTCACGAACTTCCGCGTGAGCAGTGGCTCGTATCGCACGCCCGGCAGCGTGGCCGTCGAGGGTGACTGGTCCAACGCTGCCTTTTGGCTGTGCGCCGGCGCCATCGGCTCCGACCCCATCACCGTCGAGGGTGTGTCGCTTAGCTCGGCCCAGGGCGACCGCAACGTACTTGCCGCGCTTTCGCGCTTTGGCGCCCGCATCGTGCGCTCCACCAACGCCGCCACCGTGCAGTCTGACAAACTCGCCGGCTTTGAGATGAGCGCCCACGACATTCCCGACCTCGTGCCCGTTATCTCGGCCGTGGCCTCACTGGCACAGGGCCGCACCTTTATCCGCGATTGCGCCCGTCTGCGCATCAAGGAATCCGACCGTCTGGCCACCACCACCCGCGAGCTCACCGCGTTGGGCGCGCAGGTGCGCATTGCCGGTGACGACCTCATCATCAAGGGTGTCGATGCCTTTACCGGCGGCGAGGTCGATTCGCACAACGACCACCGCATCGCCATGATGGCCGCCATCGCCGCGAGCCGTGCCACCGGCGAGGTCGTGATCCACGGCGCCGAGGCCGTCAACAAGTCCTATCCCGATTTCTTCGACCACTACCGTCTGCTGGGCGGCAAGGTCACACTCGAGGAGGAATAGCATGTCCTCGACCTTTGGCAACGTCTTGCATCTGAGCATTTTCGGCCAGTCGCACTCCCCCGCCATCGGCTGCTCACTCGATGGCATCCCGGCGGGCATCGCTGTTGACCAGGAGCAGCTGCAGGCCTTCCTCGACCGTCGCGCCCCCGGTCGCGACGAGACCGCGACCAAACGCCGCGAGGCCGACGCCGCCCACATCATCGCCGGTGTTGTCGATGGACATACCACCGGCGCGCCCATCGCCGCGATTATCGAGAACACCAACACGCGCTCCAAGGATTACTCCGAGCTGCGCCGCAAGCCCCGTCCCGGACATGCGGACTTCCCTGCGCGCGTAAAGTATCACAACATGCACGATGTCGCTGGTGGCGGGCATTTTTCCGGCCGCCTAACGGCACCCTTATGCATCGCCGGCGGCATTGCGCTGCAGGCACTCGAGGCCCGCGGTATTCGGGTGATGGCTCACGTGGCGCAGATCGGCGGCATCTCCGACCTGCCGATGGACGATATGGTCTATCGCGAGGCCGACCGCAAGGCGATCCTTACGAACGATCTGCCGTGCATTGACGCCGCCGCAGCCGGCCGCATGCGCGAGGAGATCCTAGCCGCGCGCGACGAACTCGACAGCATCGGCGGCATCGTGGAGTGCGGCATTTACGGGCTTCCCGCGGGCATCGGCGACCCCATGTTTGACGGCATCGAGAACCGCATCGCTCAAATCGCGTTCGGGATTCCCGCCGTAAAGGGCGTGGAGTTTGGCATGGGCTTTGCCGTGGCCGCCATGCGCGGCAGCGAGAACAACGATCCGTATCGCATCGATGCCGAGACCGGAAAGATCGAGGTCGAATCCAACAACGCCGGCGGCGCCCTGGGCGGTATTTCGACCGGCGCGCCCGTCATGTGGCGCATGGCCGTAAAGCCGACGCCCTCCATTGGCCGCGAGCAGCAGACCGTAGACATGGACGCTATGGAAAATGCCGAGCTCTCGGTCCACGGCCGCCACGATCCCTGCATCGTCCCCCGAGCCGTCCCCGTAGCCGAAGCAGCCGCCGCCCTCGCCATCTGGGACGCTCTCCTCGAGGACGCCGCCCAGCGCTAACCAGCCCACCCCGGGCAATGATTCACGAAAGGGGTCCCTATGGACCTTGCTGACATCCGCCAGGCCATCGATGGCATCGACACCACGCTCCTCAACAGCTTTATCGAGCGCATGGACATTGCCACCGAAGTCGCCAAGTCAAAAATCGAGATGGGCAAGGCCGTCTTCGACCCCGCCCGCGAGCGCTCCAAGCTCAACAACCTCGCCAGCCGCGCGCCCGAGCGCTACGAGGCGCAGACCATCACCCTGTTCCGTCTCCTCATGAGCATGAGCAAGGCCGAGCAGCAGCGCTACATCAACGAACTCAAGGGCATCACTGTCTCGCAAAAGGCCCACGCCACGGCTGCAGCCTCCGACACGCCCTTCCCTCAAACTGCCACCGTCGCTTGCCAGGGCGTTGAGGGCGCTTACAGTCAAATCGCCGCGTGCAAGCTCTTCGACGTGCCCGACATCGCGTTTTTCGAGACCTTCGAAGGCGTTATGCGCGCTGTGCGCGACGGCTTCTGCGAGTTTGGCGTGCTGCCCATCGAGAACTCCACCGCCGGCTCGGTCAACGCCGTCTACGACCTGCTCGCCCAGTTCGACTTCCACATCGTGCGCTCGCTTCGCCTCAAGATCGACCACAACTTGCTCGTCAAGCCCGGCACCAAGCTCGCCGACGTGCGCGAGGTCTACAGCCACGGCCAAGCCATTGCCCAGTGCGCCGGCTTTATCGAGAACCACGGCCTGCGCGCCACCAAGTACCCCAACACGGCCATGTCGGCTGAGATGGTCGCCAACTCCGAACGCACCGATGTTGCCGCCATCGCATCGCGCAGCTGTGCCACGCTGTATGGCCTCGAGGTGTTGGAGCCCAATATCCAAGACTCGGACAACAACTACACGCGCTTTGTCGTCATCAGCCGCGAGCCGCGCGTCTACCCCGGCGCTAATCGCACCTCGCTCATGATCTCCACGGCCAACGAGCCGGGCGCCCTCTATCGCGTGCTCGAGCGCTTCTACGCACTCAACATCAACCTCATCAAGCTCGAGAGCCGCCCCATCCCCGGCCGCGACTTTGAGTTTATGTTCTACTTTGATCTGGACTGCCCCTTTGGCAGCAAGGCCCTCGACGACCTGCTCGATTCCATCGACGACGTGTGCGAAAGCTTCACCTACTTTGGCAGCTACACGGAGGTGCTCTAGATGACCGATACCGCCGCAACCCGCCCCTACGGAGTGCTGGGCCGCGTGTTGGGCCACAGCTACACCCCAACCATCTACAAAGAGCTCGCTGGGCTCGATTACGTGCGATTTGAGCGCGAGCCCGAGGACCTCGCGGCCTTTATGACGGGCGACGAGTGGGAGGGCACCAACGTGACCATCCCCTACAAGCGCGCCGTCATGGAGTACCTGGACGAGCTGAGCCCGCTCGCCGAGCGCATGGGCAACGTCAACACCATCACGCGCCTGCCCGACGGCCGCCTGCGCGGCGATAACACCGACTACTTCGGTTTTCAATGCCTGGTCGAGGAGCTGGGCGTAGAGGTTGCCAGTAAGAAGGCCCTCGTGCTCGGCGCCACCGGCGGTGCCGGCACTACGGCCAGCATGGTACTCGACGACCTGGGCGCCATCGTCGTACCCGTGGGTCGCACAAGCGAGGTCAATTACGACAACATCGCGCAGCAATCCGATGCCGCGCTGCTCGTCAACTGCACGCCTGCCGGCATGTTCCCCCACTGCCCCGACGCCCCCTGCACGCTCGAAGGACTCGATGCGCTCGAAGGCGTCATCGACATTGTCTACAACCCCGCCCGCACGGGTCTGATGTTCGAGGCCGAGCGCCGCGGCATCCCCTACATCGGCGGACTGCTGATGCTCGTGGCACAGGCGGCACAGGCCGTCGAGCGCTATACCGGCCAGGTCACCCCGCGCGAGCGCATCCTGGACGTAACGGAGCGCTTGTCACGCCGCGAACAGAACATCGCGCTGATCGGCATGCCGGGCTCGGGCAAGACCCGCGTGGGTGAGCAGATTGCCCTGCTCACGGGGCGAGAGCACATCGACCTGGATCGCGCGCTTGAGGAACGCCTGGGGATGCCCTGCGCCGACTATATCGTCGAGCGCGGCGAGGCGGCCTTCCGCGAGCAGGAAACGGCGGCGCTCTCCGACATCTCCAAGCGCAGCGGCCTGGTGCTTTCCACCGGCGGTGGCGTGGTCACGCGAGACGAGAACTATCCGCTGCTGCACCAGAACAGCAAAATTGTGATGCTCAACCGCAAGCTCGAAGAGCTCGCCCACAAGGGCCGCCCCATCACCGCACGCGACGGCATCGATAAGCTCGCGGAACAACGTATGCCACGCTACCGCGCCTGGGCCGACCACATCATCGACTCACGCGACTGCGCCGCCAATACCGCCCAAGCCCTCCTCGACACCCTCCCACCCGCTCTCTAAAAAAACCACCACAAAGGGGACAGGCACCTTTGTGGTGGTTTCTCGACTGCAAAGGAAGCAACCATGAAAGCACTCGTCATCAACGGCCCCAACCTCAACATGCTCGGCATTCGCGAGCCGGGCATCTATGGCAGCGACAACTACGACCGCTTAGTGCAGATCTGCCAGGAAGCGGGCGCCGCACAGGGCTTCGACGAGGTCGAGGTCTTCCAGTCCAACCACGAGGGCAACATCGTCGACAAGATCCAGGAGGCCTACGGCAAGGTCGACGGCATCGTCATCAACCCGGCTGCCTACACGCATACGAGCGTGGCGATCCTCGACGCCCTCAAGGCCGTTGCCATCCCTGCCGTCGAGGTGCACATCAGCGCCGTAGAGACGCGCGAAGACTTCCGCCAGGTGAGCTACGCCCGCCTAGCCTGCTTCGCCACCATCACCGGCGAGGGCCTGCAAGGCTACGCCCACGCGCTGGAGCTGCTGAGGGAACGTCTCGAAAAGTAGCCTCGCGAGCAAATCCATCAACGCGATTCACACGCTAATAATGCCAGTGCCGCCAGCAGCAACCTCGCTACTGGCGGCACTTTATTACTGGCATATAATCATTGCAGTCACACAACGTCTGGAGACGCGCATGTTAAGCATCCATCTGGGGGATTACCCCGGTTCCATCTACGATACCGAAACCTATTTTAGGAACTCATACTTGGACTCATGGTTCGAAGACCCTATGGCCGCACAGATTATTAAAAGCGTGGACGGATCAGAGCTCATCGGTCCCCACAACATCGTAAGCAAACAGCTGGGCTCGATCACCCCACTCGAACTGTCCGGCGGCGTTAAGACGCTGCTGCTGGTGCGCAATCTCCCAAATATGGTGTTCAACGCATCCACCTGCGGAGACAACTGTGCCCGCTGGCTACTCAAGATCGGCAAAGAGCAGGATGTGATGGTGACCTTATACCACATCATGAAATTCCCCTGGAAGAGCTTTGAAATCCGCATTGAAAACGATGGCCGCATCGTCAGAAACATGCAGGAGTTTGTCGGCGCCACGAATGACTTTTTGGATGTTGATGAGTAATGAAGGGAACGCATACCGTTGTCGTAGAGCGTGCAAAGGTCAAATACACACTCACGTTTAAGCGCAATATTTCCTTTATACGCGGCAACAGCGGCACGGGTAAAACGACGCTCATCTCGATGATTCGCGACTACAACGACCGAGGACCGGAAAGCGGCGTTGCACTCAGTTGCGACGTGCCTTGCGAAACGCTTTCCGGCAGACGCTGGGAGCGCGAGCTATCGATCATCGAAGATTCAATCGTCTTTCTAGATGAGGGTAACGAGTTTATCTACTCAAAGGACTTCGCCAAAGCCGTCAACGGCTCGTCCAACTATTTTGTTCTGATATCTCGTCGCGATGCCAACGAGCTCCCCTACAGCGTTGATGAGATCCTGAAGCTAGTCAACACGACAAGTAAAACAATCAATGGCCGCAAGAGCGACAGGCGCTTCTACTCGGTGACCAAGCCGCTATATGACCACACGGCAAGTATGCTGTATCAGGATCTAAATGTTGGATTCGAGGTACCCGACGCCGTAGTTGTCGAGGATAGCAAATCTGGCTATCAATTCTACGACGCTCTTTGCAACCGACTCGGGATCCCCTGCTATACCGCCACCGGCGTTGCGAATCTAAAACGTACGATTCACGAATGTCCCGAGCAAAACATCCTTGCTATTGGAGACGGAGCAGCATTTGGTCCCTACATCGAAAAGGTGCTCGGACAGCGCGTTTACAAGAACGTACGCTTGTTCCTCCCCGAATCATTCGAGTGGACACTCCTGCAATCTGGCCTCATTCCCAGTAACGATATCTTAAAAATCCTCGAGGATCCCTCAAGCTATATCGAAAGCCGCGACTACCTGAGCTGGGAGCGGTTCTTCACCGATGTGTTGATCAAATACTCGGCAGACACTCGCTACGCCTACAGAAAGGTAAAGCTCAATGAGCAGTACCTGAGGCCGCAGGCGATGAATGCAGTTGCAAACGTCTTGCCCGAGTGCCTGAAGGCAGACTAGATACAGCGAGGAGGGCCAAGTTGGTCCTCCCCGCTTTTGTTACGCCTTCTTGATCACGTACGCCAATCCAATATCGCAGGCACAGCGTACGATTGACGCGAAGAACCACGATGCTGGCAGCGTCATAAGCAGAGGCTTGCTCACGCTCGGCTCCAGCCCCCTTTGGCGCGCCGTATAACCAATCCACATCAGCAGCACAATAGCAGCTCACGCCACGGCTTCGGCCTAAACGTATACCCGGCAAGAACAAAGAACACCGGCATGTGAAAAAGCCCAGACCACCAAGCGGTCTGGGCTTAATAAACGATGGTGCTCCATGGCGGATTCGAACCGTCGACCTTGGGATTAGAAGTCCCCTGCTCTATCCAACTGAGCTAATGGAGCAAATAGCCGCACGCCCAAGCAAGCGCAAGCCTGTCAGGCGCAAGTAATTATAACCTAGTTGAACTGCTCGCGATACGCCTTGCAGACCTCATCAACCGGGCCGTCCATGCGAAGGTCACCCTTCTCAATCCAAACGGCACGCTGGCAGATGCGCTCAACCTGCTCCATAGAGTGCGAAACGAACAGAACCGTCACGTCGCCGCTCTGGATAAAGTGCTGGATACGGTCCTCGCACTTCTGCTGGAAGAACACATCACCGACGGACAACGTCTCGTCAACGATCAGAATATCGGGCTCGGTAATCGTCGCGATTGCAAAGGCGATACGCGCCACCATGCCCGAGGAGAAGTTCTTAAGCGGCATATCGACAAAGTTCTGCAGCTCAGCGAATTCGATAATGCCGTCAAAGTTGGCATCGATGAACTCCTTGGTATAGCCAAGCAGGGCGCCGTTCAGATAGATGTTCTCGCGGGCGGTCAGCTCGGGGTCAAAACCAGCACCAAGCTCAATCAGCGGCGCGATGTTACCGTGCACCTTAACGCTGCCCTCGCTTGGCTCAAGCACGCCAGCGATAATCTTGAGCATCGTAGACTTGCCGGAGCCATTGGTGCCGACCAGACCCACGACCTCGCCACGATGAATATCAAACGAGATATGCTTAAGCGCCCTAAACTCCTCAAAGAACAACTCATGCTTGGCAAGCTTAATGAAGTACTCCTTGAGGTTGGTCAGCGACTCGGACGCCATGTTAAAGATCATGGTGACGTCGTCGACCTCGACAGCCAGAGGCTGCTCGCTGTAATCAACAACAGATTCAGTCATCACAGCACTCCTTAGATGTAGAGGATGAACTTGCGCTCGGACTTATGGAACACGGTATAGCCAATAATAAGCGCAAGAACCGCCCAGGCAACGCACATACCAAACGTCATAAGCGAGGGCGTAGTCTGGAACAGGAAGATATCGCGCATAAACTGCAGGTAGTTGAACATGGGGTTCGCATACATCAAGATACGTACGAGATGCGGCATTTGCGCAATATAGTCAGTCGTCCAGAAGATGGGCGTAATGTAAGTCCACGCCGTAATGACGACGCTCCACAGATGCATAACGTCGCGGAAGAAGACCGTAAGGGCAGAGAGCATCATGCCCAGGCCCATGCAGAAGCACATAAGCAGCAGCAGGCAAACCGGCAGCAGAATCAGGTGCCAAGAAGGCATAACGCGGAACCACAGCATGACGATGGCGACGGCGACCAGCGAGAAGGCAAAGTTGACCAGCGAGAAGAGCACCTTCTGCACCGGGAAGACCCAGCGGTGCACCTTAACCTTCTTGAGCAGAGGGGCAGCGCCCACGATCGACGTCAGGGCCTGGTTCGTAGACTCGGACATGACGGCAAAGGTAATGTTACCCACGATCAAGTACAGCGGGTACATCTCGGGCGTCATTGAGCCATTGCGACCCTGGCCAAAAATCGTCGAGAACACGATGGCCATGACGATCATCATCAGCAGCGGGTTGAGCACCGACCATGCGACGCCCAGAACGCTACGGCGATACTTGATCTTAAAATCCTTGGTAACCAGCTGACGAAGGATAAACGCGTCCTTCTCAAATTCGTTCTTAGCAAACGTCGCAGGCAGACTGCGAGTTTCTTGTTGCTTTGTCTGATCCGACACGGATGCAACTCCTTTACTCGTAATCGTTGACAAACGAACAGTATAGACCCGACGGCCATGCAAACGATTCGCGCAACAAAACTGGAGAACTAACCCACATCTTAGGATGCCAAGCCCAAACGGCTATACTTTCAAGGATTGAACGTATAAGGAGCATTGAGTGAATTCTGAATCCATCGCCGTCATCATCCCCTGCTACAACGAAGCGCCCACGATCGGCAAAGTCATCGACGACTTTCACCGCGAGCTTCCGCAAGCGACGGTCTATGTCTATGACAACAACTCGTCGGACGATACCTCACGCATCGCCACCGAGCACGGCGCCACGGTCCGCTTTGAGCCCCGTCAGGGAAAGGGCAACGTATGCCGCCAGATGTTTCGCGACATCGACGCCGATTGCTACCTGATGGTCGACGGCGACGACACCTACCCCGCCGAGGCGGCCAAGGCCCTCTGCGAGCCCATCCTTAACGGTACGGCCGACATGACCGTAGGCGATCGCCTTTCAAACGGCACCTACGCCGAGGAAAACAAGCGCGCCTTCCACGGCTTTGGCAACAATCTGGTCCGCGCCATGATCAAGTGGATCTATGGCTACAGCTTCGATGACGTCATGACCGGCTACCGCGCCATGAGCCGCCCGTTCGTTAAAACCTTCCCAGTGCTTTCCGAGGGCTTTCAGATCGAAACCGAGCTCTCGATCCACGCCGTCGACCACCGCTGGCGCATCAAAGATGTGCCCATCGAGTACCGCGACCGTCCCGAGGGTTCCGAGTCCAAACTCAACACAGTGAGCGACGGCATTAAAGTCGTTGCGATGATCGGCACGCTGTTCAAGGACTACCGCCCGCTGAAGTTCTTCAGCCTCGTAGCGCTTCTGTTCGCGGTATTCGGCCTCGCCCTGGGCATGCCCATCGTTGTCGAATATTTCCAGACCGGCCTCGTCCCGCGCTTCCCCACCGCTATGCTCGCCGCCTCGTTTATGTTCCTGTGCGGCCTGAGCCTTGCGACCGGCTTCATCCTAGATTCTGTAGCAAAGGTCGAAAAAAAGCAGTGGGAGGTCAACGTGTACAGCAAATACGCCTACGACGACCAGCCCGGCCACCCTACTTCCAAGCCAAGCGAGAGGTAGATCTTCCGCAAAATACTATTGGCAACACTGCGCAGATAGCCACCAACAAGAAAAGCCGCCGTTAAAGAACGGCGGCTTTTACTCTCGAAAAGTTAATAGCGCCTAGAGCGTCTTGATGTACTCCCCCAGCTCTTCCTCCCAGTCGGGCATGTGGAAGCCGGCAGCCTCGAGCCTGGACAGGTCGAGCGCGGAGTGGACCGGGCGCGGGGCGACGGGGCCCTCGGCGCTCGCGTAGTAGTCGGCGGTCGATACCGGCACGACCCTGTCCCCGTTGCCGTTGGCGGCCTCGAAGACGGCGCGGGCGATATCGGCCCAGGACTTGA